>JBKJPO010000180.1:0-5718 GCA_046595095.1 Chitinophagaceae bacterium | reverse complement strand
CTATTTTAATACCCTGAATAATCTTTATGGCCTTGCAAGAAGTAATAGTAACAAGCTTTCGGATGCCTTGCACCAGTTATCCAACATTATGCGGTATGTAATTATTGATTGCAACCAACCCAAAGTGCTGCTTAGCCAGGAAGTAAGTTTTTTAAAAAGCTATATAGCCTTGGAAAAATTACGGTATGAACAAAACACAATAATAGAGATGAAAGTAGAAGGAGATTCACACCTGCCTGACGGAAAGATAAATGGACAAACCATAATGCCTTTGCTGTTGATACAGTTTGTGGAAAATGCTTTCAAACATGGCATGAAAGAAAAATCCGATAAAAACTGGATGAGAGTAGAAATGATTATTAAAAAAGATGAATTGCTGTTTAAAGTGAATAACAGTTATTATGCAGAAACCGTTTCAGAAGGGATTGGTATTAACAGTGTAAAACATATCCTCAACCTTCAGTATGAGAATAAATTTGATATGAAAATGCTGCATGAAAATAATCACTATTCAGTAACTTTAAAATTAAACCTGTCATGAAAAAAATAAGCTGTGCAGTAATAGATGATGAGCCTATTGCCCGTGATATACTGGAGGATTTTATCTGCCAGGACGAACGGCTTTTGTTGCATGGCAGTTATAAAAATGCAAAAGAGGCTTTAAAAAATATTATCCATTACCCGGTTGAGCTTGTTTTTCTTGACATTAATATGCCGGGGCTTACAGGGTTTCAGTTTTTAAAATCAATGACCAATCCGCCTGCTGTAATATTTACAACTGCTTACCGGGAACATGCCATGGAAGGCTTTGATGCTAATGCTATTGATTACCTGCTAAAGCCAATAGCCATTGAAAGGTTTTTACTGGCAGTAAACAAAGCCTGGAAGTTTTTGCGCTTACCCGCTATTGAAATGGCTGATCATATTGCGACCAATGAAAATGATAATTTCTTTTTTGTCAAAGCTGATGGGGGGCTTGTAAAAATTTTCTTTGGCGATATTTTATTTATTGAGGCATTGAAAGAGTATGTAAAAATTGTAACAAAAGATAAATCTGTCATAACTTATCACACCATTTCCGGTTTGGAAGAGAAGCTACCTGCTGGAAATTTCTATCGCATTCATCGTTCCTACATCGTCAATATAAAAGCCATAACAAGCATCGAAGGATTTACAGTTAAGATTGACAAACATGTGCTTCCAGTAAGCCGTAATGAAAGAGATGCTTTTGTGGAACTGGTAGCCAGTGGTAAGATAATTTCCAAGTAAGCATTATTTAGTTGAACAAACATCACCATTCGTTGAAAAACTAAAATAGCAGCTGCGGCTTATTGAATTTTTCCCTCCTTTTATTGAATCCCCGGAAACAGGCTCTAGTTTTTATTTAGTTTCATACTGCAAACATTCACGCCAGTAAGATTAATTGTCATCCTGTTTGCAGCCCGGAAATAATTAGTGGACATATTTTGGAGGCTTCGATAATAATTATACAATCCTAAGAGGAGGTAAGAAATTGAAATGGTTTAATTACAATTACATCCACTGTTGCTGCCGCTGTCACAATAATAAATCAACTTAATTTTTTTAAAATGCAAAACAATTCATCACAATTAAATACCTCACCAGCAGATTTTATAAATAATAACAATACATCAGCTGGAGTTGAAGCCATCTCCATTTACACCAGGAAGACCATAGCTTTTTTTGTGATGATATTTTTTTGTCATTCGATAACCTATGCTCAAAATGTAGGTATAGGCACAGCCAACCCAACAGGCAGGTTACATCTTGATCTCAACGGCACAGCAAATACTTTAGCTATTATAATTGATGACGATGATGATCCTGTAATCCGTTTTCGTCGCCTGGGGATTTCAAAAGGTTTCCTTGAAGCAAGGGGTAATGATTTTCGCCTGGGAACTTATGCTACAAATGATTCAGGTAAACTCATCCTGGCTACGAACAGTACAAGCCGGATGATTATAACTCCCGCGGGCAACATCGGTATTGGCATTTCCGAACCGGTAAGTAAATTTCAAATCTCAGTTGGCAGCGATGCCAGCCTTATATCAAATGGTTATTTAATGTTAGGCAATGCTGATGCTTCCAATATTGTTTTTGATAACAATGAAATTCTTGCCCGTGATAATGGGGCTCCAGCCACACTGTTCCTGGCAAGGGAGGGTAGCCAGATGCAGCTGGGAAATGGAACTTCTGCTGGGAATACTAAACTTCAGATAAGTGCCGGGTATGATGCCGGATTGGCTGATACATTGAATGGGTATTTGATGATGGGTACATTAACCGGTAGTAATATCGTTATGGACAATAACGAAATTATGGCCCGAAGTAATGGAAACGCATCAACACTTTTTCTGCAAAATGAAGGCGGTAATGTTCATATCGGTGATCCTGCAAATTTTAATGGCACACACCGGCTGGGAGTAGATGGAAATGCAGTTATAATTGGAGCCTTACGTATAGGTTCTACCGTTACCCCTGCCGGTTATAAATTAGCAGTAGATGGAAGAATGATTTGTACCGAGGTAATGGTGAGGCTTGTTCCCAACTGGCCCGACTATGTATTTAATAAAAATTATAAACTGCCTTCGATTAGTGAAGTGGAATCTTTTATTCAAACCAATAGTCACCTTCCTGGTATTCCTTCTGCCACAACTCTTGAAAAAGAAGGATTGAGTCTTGGAGAAATGCAAAAATTACAAATGCAGAAGATTGAAGAACTCACGTTGTATATTATTGATATTAATAAACAACTGCAAAGCGTAAAATTAGAAAATGAACAAATTAGAAAACAATTATTATCTGCAAAATGATACAAGCAATTTATATTTTTCAATTGTTAGCAATGAAAAAAAAGTGTATCCTGTTTGCTTTTTTATTTGTGACAGTAACCATTTCCTCAATGGCTCAGCAAGATCAAACACTTAAAAATTTATTGCAAAACAAAACCAGGTTAGATGAAATAATGCCGGTAATTAAAAATTATTATAAAGACCCTTCCACAATTAGCAAACTGGGGCTGGAGCAGATGGACAGGCAACTGAAACAGTGGCAGCGGTGGGAATGGTATATGAGTAGCCGTCTTGGTCCTGATGGGGAATTTGTCAATATCAATCAAAAGATGACAGAGGCTACAGGTCTGCAACAGAAGAGGAATCTTACTACAATAAACAAAACAGAATCCACAACAAGTGTAGCCGGCAATTGGCTTGCTTTAGGTCCCCTGAATACTACTGGTGGCATTGGCCGGGCAGACCGGCTTGCATTCCATCCTAATAATGCAAATATTGTTTATGCAGGTACTTCTGCCGGTGGGTTATGGAGAACAACAGATGCAGGGCTCAACTGGACTAATCTTACACCGGACATTTCCTCCGCTGGTATTAGTGGTATTGCGATTGATCCTCTAAATACAAATAATATCTACATTTTGACCGGTGATGGTGATAGTAATATTGGCGGGCTTGTGGATGATTATGGTTACATGCGGTTATCAATTGGTGTATTGAAATCAACAGATGGTGGAAATAACTGGAAAAGAATGGGTGATTTTCCGGGAGCTGATTACAGCACACTTGTAGGTTACAGGTTAGTTATTCATCCCGGATTCAATTACATAATTTATGCCTGTACGAGCCAGGGTTTATACTGGTCTGTCAATAGTGGAGAAACCTGGACATTATTAAAAGGGGGCAGCCGTTTTTTTAATCTGGAGTTTCGCCCGGGCAGTGGTAGCGTATTTTATGCAACCGGCGCAGCGAATAATTTTTCCCGTTCATATTTTTGGAGAAGTACAACCAGTGGCTTTACGATGGATACTTCAAATTTAATTAATAACCAGATCAATAACCCGACACGGAGAGCTGAGCTGGCAGTAGCTCCTGCTAATCCTGATTTGGTTTACCTGCTGGCTGGTGGTGTTCCGGGAAATATACCTTCCAATCCGGTACCCAATCAATTCAAAGGTTTATTACTGAGTAATGATGGAGGGCTCACATTTAATTTACAATCCAACACTCCGAATATTCTTGGTCGTTCATCGACAGGTACCGATACAGTTCAACAATCAAACTACGACCTGGCAGCTGCAGTAAGTAATATCAGCAGCTCTACAATTGTAGCAGGTGGAGTGCAAATGTGGCGAAGTTTAAATTCAGGAACTTCATGGGCATACAGAGGCGGCGGCTTGCATGATGATATTCATGATCTTGGATTTCACCCGGCAGATAATAAATTATGGGCAGCAACAGATGGTGGCGTTTATAGCAGTACTGATAATGGAACTACATGGATCTCGCATTTCCAGGATATGAATACCACACAGTTTTATCGAATGGCTGTAAGCCCCACTAACTATCTTGATATGATTGGAGGAGCACAGGACAATAGTGTAAAGCGAAGAACCGGGGCGACATCTTTTTTTGATGATATTGCCTGCTGTGATGGATTTGCAGTTGGCTACGACAACGTTAACTCTAATATTCTTTATGCCATTACAAACCAGTCTGTAAACAGATCTATAGATGGAGGTAACAATTTTAATTCAATTACACCTCCAAATACAAGCAATCCTTTTTCAATGAGTATGGCAGTTCATACCTCGTTGGGCAATGCACTTTTTGTTGGTTCCGATTCTGTATGGCGAACCACAAATGGAGGTGCTAACTGGGCTGTTACATCATTTATTCAGGGTGGATGGTTTATGCGTACCTGCCCCAGTAATGGTAACAGGGTGTATGCTGCAGGCGGAAGTTCTTACCGGTCTTCTTCAGGAAGTCTAAGGAGAAGTGATGATGGTGGTGTAAACTGGTTTGCATTTATATTGAGTGGCTATCCATCATTTCCGGATAACTATCCAAAAATAACCTGCATCAATGTGAACCCAACTAATTCCGCAAATGTATGGGTAACTTTTGGCGGGTTTAATGAAGATGTAAAAGTGTATTACTCTAACGATGCCGGCGTTACATGGTTTGACCGTACTGGTTCTTTACCAAATGTTCCTGTTAATTGTATTGCACTGGATAATAATAACAACGCATATATTGGTACAGACAATGGTGTTTATTACAGGAGTACTTCTATGAGTGATTGGATCCCGTTTTATAATAATCTTCCCTATGTACCGGTTACAGAACTTATTATTTCAGAAACGGAAGGATTTATTCGGGCATCTACATTTGGCCGGGGCATCTGGAGCAGCACTTTACGGAGCAATTGTGTGGTCGATCTCAATTTAATAGGAACACTGGAAGGACAGGAATTTTATGAAGCTTCCAATAGAATTACCAGTACTGCCTTTTTAGATACATCGGAGGGAACGAAAGTACAAATGCGTGGTGGCGCTGAAGTAAATTTACAACCCGGTTTTTCTGCACAGGAAACAACACAGTTCCGTGCAATTATAGGCCCCTGTGGAAGTGGTGGTGTTGCAGGTTTCAGAATAATTAACGATTCAACATTATTGTTTCCACAAAAATATCTGCGGCCACCTGGAAAAATAAAAGCACTACTACATATTAAACCGGGTAATAAAGATCTTGAAACAATTATTAATGTAATGGAAGCAGGAGAAATTTATTCTGTATTAACGGATGGAGAAGGAAATCGTATTCGGCAATGGGACAAAACTTTTTTTCAGAAAGGTGAAATAGAAAAAAAATGGTTGAAAGGTTTAGAGGGTATTTCCCACGGATT
>JBKJPO010000126.1:0-11776 GCA_046595095.1 Chitinophagaceae bacterium | reverse complement strand
GATATCTGCATCGATCAATGCATCTGGCTTTGTGTCGTTAGCATGAAAGGATAATAATTCCTGGTATATGGTAAGCGCTTTGAAATGCAATGAAAGAGAATCTTTCGTGATAAATTTATACCTGGCAAAAGCCTGCGCCGGTGCAAGAGCTTGGGGGTCTTTTATTTCAAAGGCAAATGCCGGCTTCGTAATATTGCGCTCATCATTCTTAAAATAGTTTAATGCACGGTGTGCCAGCAAGTCATACAGCGTAGGACGGAGATATCTCGAGTTTCCTTTATTGATTATAGGATCAAAAGGTGCGAGTTTCGTTTCCTGCAGTAGTTTTTCCTGGGAAATTGAAGCCAGGTAAAGGTCCCCGGTTTTTTTTGCAAAATCATCAATGCTCCATGTTTGAACATCATCTTTTTTAAAATCAACAGTTTTGCTCCTGCTATAAAATCTATACCTGTTTTGTTGGAAATAATTCCAGTACATCCCGGCAGTAATGCTGTTGAGTATCGATCTTGCCGGTTCCTTATTTATAGGGATTTCCTTTTCTAATTCATAAATCGCATTAACAGTTGCATCTTCTTCAAAAGATTGTTGCAACTGAATTCGATAAAGAAGAGCTTTGATTAACTGAACGTCGTTCCTGTCATTTTTTGCAAGTATATAAATCTTACTTACCTGCTCAAGAGCAGATTTGGTAAGGCCCTTGCTTACAAGGTCTTCCACATTTTTCCATTCCTTGCTATAATCTTTCAAGGGCTGGGCATTGATTGTAAAAAATAGGGCAGATAATATAAATGTGAGTAAAATTACAATTCGCTTTTGCTTAAAGATCATTCTCAGGATTTTTAGTTTAAAGATAGTCAGTAAAATCTCATAGGATTTTAACCATGATCACTAGGATGTACATTAAGTCAATATGCATATAAACAAAAAGCCCACCGAAGATTATTAAGGTGGGTTTAACAAAGAGTTTGCAGTGGCAGTAGCAGTTACCTACTCCAGTAGAAAACTAATATCACGCGGGCAAGCCCATGGCCGCTGCAGTGTTTACTTCATGAAATGCCTCATTGCTCCAGTCCTGTACTTTACTTCGCAAATATTTATCGAGCGCTTCAATTGAATCTGCCTCCCAAAGGCATGTACATTCCGTATTGTCTTTGTTGGGAAGTACCTGGATGATGCGTTGAACCCCACCTTCAGGTAATTGAGGCAGGGATTTTTGTGCTGATGCCCAAAAATCTGCTACGTTGTTGATTTTGTGATTGACTACGATTATCATATTGGTTGTTTTTTGTTAAGTTTAGTTAAGCGAGCAATTGGCCGTTTCACCAGGAGTTGCCAATTCGCAACAAACAGGTAGTTAAAAATTTGTTGCTTTATCCTGCTACTGCCCACTGCCACTGCCACTGCAGACTACCTCATAGCCTCCGCCATCCTCTTCCCAATATCCGCCGGGCTTTCCACTACCATAATCCCACATTCACCCATGATCTTCATTTTAGCTGCAGCTGTATCATCTGCTCCGCCAACAATTGCACCAGCATGACCCATCCTACGACCCGGAGGTGCTGTTTGCCCTGCAATAAATCCTACAACGGGTTTGCGCGAATTTGCCTTAATCCAATATGCAGCTTCCGCTTCCATCCCACCTCCTATTTCACCTATCATTACTATGCCATCTGTCTCCGGATCATTCATAAATAATTCAATGGCTTCCTTTGTTGTGGTACCAATTATCGGGTCTCCACCAATGCCAATTGCAGTTGATACACCGAGTCCCGCTTTAGCCACCTGGTCTGCAGCTTCGTATGTTAGTGTACCTGATTTTGATACAATACCAATCTTTCCTTTTTTGAAAATAAATCCTGGCATTATTCCCACTTTACATTCATCTGAAGTGATAACCCCCGGGCAATTGGGCCCGATAAGTCTCGTGGTCGTGCTCTTTAAAAAGTTCTTCACTTTTACCATATCCTGTACCGGTATCCCTTCAGTAATGCAAACAACAAGTGCTATCCCTGCGTCTGCAGCTTCCATTATTGCATCTGCTGCAAAAGCGGGTGGCACAAAGATTATACTCACGTCGGCGCCTGTTTCTTTTACCGCATCAGCTACTGTGTTGAACACTGGTTTATCAAGATGTGTTGTGCCACCCTTATTTGGTGTAACACCACCTACAACCTGCGTTCCATATTCCAACATTTGCGTTGCATGAAATGTACCTTCTGTACCTGTAAATCCTTGTACGATTATTTTTGAATTTTTGTTTACTAAAACAGACATTATAATGGTTAATTGTTGAAGGTTAATTTATTATTATTATTGAAATGACAACCCTTGAAAAAAGGAAAATTAAATCATTTTAAGAGAAAAATGAATTCCTCAATTTTGAAATAGCTGAAAAGTAAAACTTTATAGGCCGGGATTTTCCTTTAAAAAAACCAGGGCATCATTTAGTAATTTCTTTTCCGGGTGGTACGGGTTCTGTTTTTTTTACTTCTTCTTCCCGGGGTGAGGTTGTAGTAGAATCTATTCGTTCAGTAGAAATGAGATTTTCTTCGGGATTATCCATTATCTCCTGCATATTCCTGTCATTATCAATTATTCCTTTTTCTTCCAACATACGCATATCTTTTGCATCCCGCAGGAATTCAGAGGCAAAAA
Organism: Chitinophagaceae bacterium; assembly: GCA_046595095.1. Taxonomy (GTDB): domain Bacteria; phylum Bacteroidota; class Bacteroidia; order Chitinophagales; family Chitinophagaceae; genus Ginsengibacter. The sequence continues at coordinate 9,118 of JBKJPO010000126.1, read as the reverse complement.
TGAACTCATTTAATCGCTCATTTTTGCTAAAGATGATCTCTTTGTTGTTGCCTATCCATTCCTTTGCACCCTGGTGCATATAAAGAATGTTCTCACCAATTTCCATCACACTATTCATGTCATGTGTGTTGATTACGGTTGTGATATTGTATTCTTTTGTAATATCCCTGATGAGCAGGTCGATCACCATTGAAGTATGGGGGTCAAGACCGGAATTTGGTTCATCGCAGAAAAGGTATTTCGGTGTAAGTACAACGGCTCTTGCTATACCGACCCTCTTTTTCATACCACCGCTGATCTCAGAAGGGAATTTTTTATTTGTGTCTTTGAGGTTTACACGGTCAAGAACTTCATTTACGCGCTTTATCTTTTTTGAATGTGACCATTTGGTAAACATATCAAGCGGGAATTTGATATTCTGCTCAACGGTCATACTATCGAACAATGCAGATCCCTGGAAAAGCATGCCGATTTGCTGGCGCAATTCTTTTCTTTCATTCTCTGGCATGCTTACAAAGTCGGTACCGTCATAAAGAATATGCCCCTGGTCGGGCTCAAAGAGACCAACCATGCATTTCTGTAAAACTGTTTTACCACTACCACTCGTACCAATGATGAGGTTTGTTTTGCCCGTCTCCATAACAGCGCTCACGCCGGCAAGAATCTGCTTATCGCCAAATTTTTTATGTATGTCTTTTACTTCTATCATTTGTAATAAATACTAAAGATTCTTCATCATAATAATAATGCCGCGAGGATATAATCGGCGAACAATATAGTGACGCAACTTACTACCACAGCAGTTGTACTTGCTCTACCGATTTCCAATGAGCCTCCCTGGACATAATATCCATAATAGGCCGGTATGCTACTTATGATGAAGGCGAATGTATACCCTTTCGCCATTGCGAAAACAACATTGAATGGAGAAAAATTTTCCACCAGTCCCCCGTCAAATTCTTCAGCTGAAACTATACCTGAAAGCGTTCCTGCAAGCCTTCCGCCATAAATACCCAGAGCCATAGAAATTGCGACCAGCAAGGGAATGGTGAGCAATGCGGCAACGATTTTAGGCATTACAAGAAATGATTTTGTATTGATTCCCATTATTTCCAGTGCATCAATCTGTTCACTCACGCGCATGTTTCCAAGTTCACCTGCTATCTTACTTCCAACCACGCCACCAAGTACTATACAAACAAGCGTAGGTGAAAATTCGAGTATTACAGTATCTCTTACAATCTGGGCAATTGTTGATCTTGGTATTAGTGGATTAGTTAACTGGTAGGCTGTTTGTACAGCACTCACTGCACCCATGAAAACAGAAATGATCGCCACGATTCCAATGGATCCAATGCCGATTTCCACACATTGATGCATGAACTCCTGCCAATATTTCTTAAAATTTTCCGGCTTTGTGAACATGCCTTTTAGCATGAGCAGGTATTTCCCCAGGTGTTGAAAAAAAATCATGCTTATATATGTCTGTATTTTAAGGTCTTTGGTTTCTCGTTACTGTCTACTGTCAACTGACTACTGTCCACTGCTACTCATGGCTTACTTTTTTAAATTTCTTCCACCATTTCGTTTTGTTGACTATCTCCTCGGTTTTACCGCTTCCCTTCGTTTGTGCATCAATAACGGCGATCGTCACCATGTTAAAGATACTCCTTACCTGACTGCCGAGTTGTAAAATGTGTATTGGTTTATTAAGTCCTAGCAATATTGGACCAATGGCATCTGCCCCACCAACCTCCTGTAACAGATTGTATGCCACATTCCCAGCAGCGAGATTAGGGAAGATCAAAGTATTCACATCCTGGTTCACTAATTCGCTAAAAGGATAGTTGTCTTTCATGATCTCCTTGTTGAATGCCACATTGGCCTGTACCTCGCCATCTACGATGAGATCAGGAGCTTTGGATTTCACAATACTCCTTGCTTTTGCAACCAATCTGGATTCTGCTGAATCGCTGCTTCCAAAGTTTGAATAACTTAGCATAGCTATCCGTGGTATAACATTGAACTGCCTGACCTCTTTTGCGATGAGTAAAGTTATATCGGCGAGTTCTTCTGCGGTGGGGTTAAAATTCACCGTAGTATCTGCAAGAAATAATGGGCCCCGCTTGGTCATCAGGATATACATGCCGGCTACACGCTTTGCGCCTTCCTCCATTCCAATAATTTGTAATGCGGGGCGGATAGTATCAGGATAGTTTTTTGAAAGACCGGAAATCATGGCATCAGCTTCCCCAGTTTCCACCATCATACATCCAAAATAATTCCGGTCGCGCATTATCTTTTTTGATTCATAATAATTAAACCCCTTGCGTTGCCTTTTTTGAAAAAATATTTCTCCAAATGCTGCGCGCTTGCTCTCCATAGCTTCACTCTTTGGGTCAATAATGGGAATACCTTCGATTTCGATGCCGTTATCTTCGGCAATCTGCTTTATCCTGGTTTCATCACCAAGCAATATCGGGTATGCCACCCCTTCATCCATCGCCAGCTGTGCGGTTTTGAGGATCTTTGAATTTTCGGCCTCAGCAAACACCACGCGTTTAGGATCCTGTCTCGCTTTGCTTCCCACGACCCGCAATATCTGGTTATCAATACCAAGACGTTTATTCAGGTTCACGGTATATTCATCCCAATCCGTGATTGGGTATTTTGCAACGCCACTATCCATTGCTGCTTTGGCCACAGCGGGAGCAACAGTTGAAAGTAAACGTGGATCAAGAGGTTTTGGAATAATGTAATTAGGGCCAAATATGATACTCTTCTCATTGTATGCCATGGTAACGATATCGGGTACGGGCGTTCGTGCCATACCTGCAAGAGCAATCACAGCAGCAAGCTTCATTTCTTCATTTATCTGGGTAGCTCTAACATCAAGGGCTCCACGAAAAATATATGGAAAGCCGAGTACATTATTAACCTGGTTCGGATAATCGCTTCTTCCTGTAGCCATTATCAGGTCCTTCCTGGTACTTATCGCAAGTTCGTAAGGAATTTCCGGATCAGGGTTTGCCATTGCAAAAACGATTGGGTTTTTAGCCATGCTTTTAACCATTTCAGCCGTGAAAACATTTCCAACACTTAGTCCTATCATTACATCCGCATTTTTAGCCGCTTCAGCAAGTGTGAGATCCTTTTGCTTGGTGGTAGCGAATTTTATTTTATACTCGTCGAGGTTTGGGCGACCTTCATAAAGTACACCTTCCCTGTCGAACATTACGAAATTATTGTGTCTTGCACCTAATGCTTCATAGAGCCTAACGCAAGCCATAGCTGCAGCTCCGGCTCCATTTACAACAAATTTTACCCGTTCTATTTTTTTCTTCTGTATCTCGAGCGCATTCAGCAAAGCTGCGGCGCTGATAATCGCAGTGCCATGCTGATCATCATGCATGACCGGTATCTTAAGTTCTTCCCTCAGTTTTTTCTCGATGTAGAAACATTCCGGAGCTTTAATATCTTCAAGATTTATTCCTCCAAAAGTAGGTTCCAGCGCTTTTACGATCTGGACAAATTTCTCAGGATCTTTCTCATTTATTTCTATATCAAAGACATCAATATCTGCGAAGATCTTGAACAATACTCCCTTACCCTCCATCACGGGTTTGCCTGCTTCAGGTCCAATATCGCCTAGTCCGAGCACAGCAGTGCCGTTACTGATTACCCCAACAAGATTTCCCTTGGCTGTGTATTTATAAACATCTTCAGGGTTTTTAAAAATTTCTTTGCAGGGTTCAGCAACCCCGGGCGAATATGCCAGCGACAGATCACGTTGTGTTTTGGCTTCTTTAGTTGGAATAACTTCTATCTTCCCGGGCCTGCCCTTCGAGTGGTACTCGAGGGCTTGTTGTTTGCGGAGTTCTTTATGCATAATTTTCTTTTGAATCCCATGCCACATATCTGCAGCATCTACTCATACTACCTCCAAACATGTGGAGAGTAACATATTATCTGTCTTTTAGAAACCGCAATTTAAGCTAAAAGAGGTAATAGGCTAAATGGTTGAAGCAATAATATTACAGGTTGTTTCTAAAAGCCAGGCCAGGATATTTTTTGAATTTTGAAAATTGTGAAGGGAACGGATCCATCATATACTCGTTGCTAAATGCGCCATCATGCCCATTCCATATTGAATGGCCTTTTCATCTACATTAAATTTCGGTGTATGCACACCGGAGGTGATACCCATTTCTTCATTCCGCACACCCAGGCGATAAAAACAAGCTGGGATGAGGTGTGAGTAGTAACCGAAATCTTCTGCACCCATCCTGAGCTCAGTTTCCTCAACATTCTCTTCACCCATATATACGCCGGCAGCAATTCTTGCCGCGTTAGTAAGCTCTTCATTATTGAGTACAAAAGGATAACCAACATCAACATGCACGATGATTTCCGCTCCCGTAGAAACTGCCAAACCTTCTGCGTATCTCTTTATGAGCCCGTGAGCCTGGAATCGCCATTCTTCATTCATTGCCCTAAAAGTGCCCATAAGCTTTACTTCCGAGGGGATCACATTAGTAGTATTGCCGCCATTGAAAGAAGTTATGGATAATACAGATGGATTGGTAGGTTCATTATTTCTGCTGATTATTTGTTGTAAACCCATTACGAGCTGTGAAGCTACAAGTATGGTATCAACTGTTAACTGTGGAGCTGCAGCATGACCGCCTTTACCCATTACCGTTATGTAGATCTCATCTGCACTCGCCATGATCATTCCCGAGCGAAAACTCAGCCTGCCTGTAGCCAGGCCGGTATGAACATGCAACCCAAAAATTGCAGCGGGTTTAGGATTCTCAAGCACACCGTCTTTGATCATAAGGCTGGCGCCACCGGGGTTCCGCTCCTCACCTGGTTGAAAAATCAGTTTTACCGTGCCCTGCCATTCTGCTTTTATTTCATTTAAAATTTTTGCTGCACCCAAAAGGCAGGATGTATGCACATCGTGCCCACAGGCATGCATGATGCCCGGCCTGGTGGATTTATAGTCGACATTATTTTCTTCATTTATAGGCAATGCATCCATATCTGCACGAAGAGCTATACATTTCGATGTAGGTTCCCTCCCCTCAATTATGCCGGTAACACCTGTAGTGGCCATAATTGAGAATGGTATATTCCACTCTTTTAATTTGCTCTGAACAAATGCTGAAGTTTCAAATTCCTGGTAACTAAGTTCGGGGTTTGCATGTAAATGCCTGCGTATTTCGATCATTTCACCGGCATAGCGTCCGGCGAGTTCTTTAATTTTGTGTCGAAGCATTAGTGTTTGGTTTGCTTCCGGTAAAAATACATAATCTGTTTGACGAAGTGTTGATGTACTTCTCCGTGGTTCTCCGTGGTTCCGTGAAATATTTTTGGTTACACGGAGCACCACGGAGAATCATAAATCCACTATATTTAAACTTGTTCTAAAGATCTGAGTATCTTCTCAAAAGTAGTGTCATTAATCTTCTCTGTATCTAATATAATTTTCGCTTTTCTATACGACGGTTCGCGGTCTCTTAATTTTTTATCTATAAAAGCTTTAATCTCTGAAGGTTCGATTTTCTTCAGGAGCGGGCGTTTATCGGTCTCCGTTATTACACGATTATAAATCTGTTGAGGAGTGGCATGAAGATAGATCGTTGTACCTTCTTCATTCATTCTGTCCATGTTATCAAAAAAGCATGGAGTTCCACCTCCACAGCTCAAAATAAAATCATCTATTTCCAAAAAATATTCAAGCGCTTCTTTTTCAAGATTCCTAAATGCGCGTTCCCCAAGTTTCTCAAAAATATCCGTCACGCTCTCGCCGTGATCTACCGAAATCTCTTCATCAAGATCATAATATTTGATTTGATGAGCTTCGCCCCATTTTTTTCCCCAATATGTTTTACCAGCACCACTAAAACCTACAAGGAATATTCTCATGTCAAAATATTTTACTTGAAAGCATTTAATCCTGTAACATCCATACCTGTTATCAATAAATGGATATCATGAGTACCTTCATAAGTAATCACACTTTCAATATTCATCATGTGACGCATTACCGAGTACTCACCAGTAATACCCATACCACCAAGCATCTGCCTTGCGTCGCGGGCAATGTTTGCTGCAACCTCACATGAATTGCGTTTTGCCATACTCACTTGTTGTGGTGTAACACGTCCTTCGGACATTAATACGCCAAGCCTCCAGTTCAACAACTGAGCCTTCGTGATTTCCGTTATCATTTCAGCAAGTTTTTTTTGCTGTAATTGAAAGCCACCGATGGGGCGATCAAATTGAATTCGCTCTTTTGAATAACGTAACGCTGTATCATAACAATCCATCGCTGCACCAAGAGCTCCCCATGCAATTCCATAACGGGCTTTTGTAAGACAACCCAGGGGACCTTTCAAGCCCCGAACATTGGGCAAAATATTTTCTTTGGGGATCCTGACATTATCAAATACCAGCTCACCTGTGGAGCTTGCACGAAGACTCCATTTGCCATGGGTTGTTGGCGTCGTAAAACCTTCCATTCCTCTTTCTACAATCACCCCGGTAATTACACCCTCTTCATCTTTTGCCCATACTACAGCTACTTGCGCAAATGGCGCATTACTGATCCACATTTTACTCCCATTCAGTATCACGTGGTCACCTGCATTTTTTATATTAGACAACATTCCTAATGGATTGCTTCCGTGATCAGGCTCAGTGAGGCCAAAACATCCGAGCCAATCACCACTGGCAAGTTTAGGTAAATATTTATTCCGTTGCTCTTCATTTCCATATGCGTAGATGGGAAACATTACAAGCGAACCCTGGACCGATGCAGTGGATCTTACGCCGCTATCTCCTCTTTCAAGTTCCTGCATCATAAGGCCATAACTAGTATAATCGAGACCGCCACCACCATATTGTTGCGGGATAGTCGGGCCAAAACAACCAAGATCACCGAGCTGTTTAACGATCTGCTGGGGGAACTCAGCACGTTGCGCATAATCTTCAATTATTGGAGAAATTTCCTTTTTTACATAACTGCGAATCGTATCCCGAACCAGCTTTTGTTCATCGCTAAGCAATTCATCAACAAGGAAGTAATCCGGGGATTGAAAGAGATCTTGTGCCATATAAAAATGAGTTCCGATTTAAATTTTACCAATAATAAAATAGAGGAAAGCAAAGATAATCGCTTAAGTTTAATGGCCGGAAAAATTGTGTAGATTCGTTTATGCCTGGAGTTATGGCAATTAATAGAAACGATAGGTGCTATTTAATATTCCCTGGCTAATACAACCATTTTTTAAAATAATAATTTTTACAAAACATAAATTAAAAGAAATGAAAAAAATACTTCCGATAATTATCCTCTCCTGTTTCATTAGTTTCACATTATTAGCCCAGGAAATGCCAGAAGAGGCGATAAAAGACGATGGGAAAAAAGATAATAAGCTGAAAGAAAAAGTAATGACGGAACCTGGCTTCGAAATGAAAAAGTATTGGTTTGTAATGTTGACAAAGGGCAAAAACCGATCGCATGATTCTGCATCAGCTGCAAAGATTCAGCAAGGCCACATGGAAAATATAACTCGTCTTTATGAAATGGGAAAGATCCATGTTGCAGGGCCATTTGGCGATGATGGCAACTGGCGTGGCATTTTTATTATGGATTGTAAAGATCAAAAAGAAGCTGAAGAATTGTTACAGACTGATCCGGCGATTAAAGCAGGCAGACTCGCTTTTGAAATACATCCATGGTGGACGGCGAAGAACTCAGTCTTCAAATAATGGTTAATGGGATTCTCGTGATGCCAGTTATATGTTTGCAGAAAAATATTTCGACTTGGATAAAAAATATGCATACCTCGCATTGGGGGATAGTTATACGATAGGAGAACAGGTTCGTTTAGTGGAATCCTTTCCATATCAGACTGTGCAGGTATTACGAAAAGAAGGCTTTGAATTTTATGCTCCGGAGATCATTGCAGTAACCGGTTGGACAACAGGAGAATTAATTGCAGCTATCAACAACGTTCGCTTATTATCATCTTATAATTTTGTTTCATTGCTCATCGGTGTTAATAATCAATACCGGGGAAGAAGTATCGAAGAATTTGAAAATGAATTTGAAAGCCTGTTACAAAAAGCTGTTCACCTTGTAAATGGCAATGAGCAAAATGTTTTCGTACTCTCAATACCTGATTGGGGCGTTACCCCATTTGCCGAAGGCCGGGATAAAACTGCAATCGCAACTCAGATCGATGAGTTTAATATTATTTGTGAAAAACTTTCGAGGAAATATCAAGTTACATTTCTGGACATCACCCAGGAACAAAGAGAATATGGAAGCAACGAAGAATATTTGGTAACAGACCAACTGCATCCTTCCGGTAAGGAGTATGCGAAATGGACCGAAAAACTTGCTACAGCGATTAAATTCTCCATCGTCAATAGCTGATCATTTGCCGAGCTACGGTTCCATCATCATGGAAATCGAATAATGCATAAGCAGATGCGAATTCCTGCCAGGGGCCTTTCCACCATCTGCCGCTCACTGCACCATTGCAGAAATATTTTATACCTAAATAGTTAACCTCATCTTGCAAATGTACATGCCCGCTGAGGCAAACCTTTATTGCCGGGTATTGCCTGAAAAGTGCTTTGATCCTGCGAATATCGGTATGCAAAAGTGCCTTGATAATTTTGAAATCTCCATTCGGTTCATTTTTTTCCAGGAACATAGTTGAACAAAATGAAACTATCGGTATATGTGAAACGATGCAGACAAAATCTCCGGCAACCACATTTTTAAGCTCATTCTCCAGCCATGCAAATTGTGGTTCATCCAGCTTAGCAATATAACCACCGTCATTTTCCTGGGTACTGTCGAGCACGATAAAATGCCAATTATTTTTTTTGAAACTATAATACCGACCAGGCATTTTGTGTTGCTGTAGCACCCAGTTTTTACCATACAATGAATCGAGTTTTACCGCCTCATCTTTTACCTGCCATCCCCATACATCATGATTTCCGATGACATGATAGATTGGCAATTTATTTTCTTCACTCATCACTTTATTCCATACATCCCATTGCGCCTGGGTTTTAGCTTTATCTGCTGCAA
>JBKJPO010000102.1:0-2777 GCA_046595095.1 Chitinophagaceae bacterium | reverse complement strand
ATAGACAAGCCCAACAGCAGAGGAATTGTCATTTTAGGGGCGCCTCTGTCACTCAGGGTGGAAATTCCGCTGAATGTGACCCCACCTTTCCGCTCCAATGTGACCCCACCATTCCGCTCCAAAGTGACCCCTCTATTCCGGGCCAAAGTGACCCCACCTGTTGAAGTCTGATTACCGCTGTTTGTAACGGTGTATTTCTGGATTGTGATCGCTAAACTGGCGAAGAACAACACCAGGAATCATGGCTAACAAACCAACGGAAATGAGTAAAGTAAGACAGATTATCAAACTACATTTTAAAGGCATCGGCAAAAAGCGAATAGCCGAACGTATCGGTGTATCAAAGCGTACAGCGAAGCATTACATCGATTTCTTTCGTACGCTGAAGATCACGTATCAGGAAACTAAAAAGCTGAGTGATCTTGAATTGAATAATCTTTTTCATCCGGCACAGCATAAGCCTCCGTGTGATAAGCTTGAAGAGCTGTACGCATACTTCCCTGCGGTAGAAAAACAGTTGCGCAGAACGGGAGCAACACTGCTCAATCAACACGAGCAGTACCTGGCAAAATATCCGCAAGGTTACAAGCGAACACAGTTCTTCATTTATTACACAGCGTGGAGCAAGACGGTATCTCCATCGATGGTCATTGCGCACAAGGAAGGCGACAAGATGTACATTGATTTTGCAGGAGCGAAGTTGCCTTACGTAGATGAACATACCGGTGAAATAAAACAAGCGGATGTTTTTGTGGGCATACTGGGATGGAGTCAATACGCGTATGTAGAAGCGCTGGAATCACAGATAAAAGAAGAAGCGATTGCAGCAACAGAGAACTCACTTCATTACTTCGGTGGTGTACCATTGGCAGTAGTTCCTGATAACATGAAGAGTGCGGTTAACAAAGCGAGCAGGTATGAGCCGGAGCTCAATGAAAACTTTGCTGCCTTCGCTGCTCACTACGGCATGAGCGTACTTCCTGCGCGTGCGCGCAAACCGCAGGACAAAGCGCACGTGGAGAATATGGTGAAGATTGTTTACCAACGCATTTATGCGCGGTTAGATCCAAACGATTTGTTATCACTTGCACAGTTAAACGAAAGGATTCTTGCTTTACTCGCTGAGTTGAATGATGCGCAGCTTAACAAAAAGAACTGTTCACGCACTGATCAGTGGATTTTAGAACGCCCATCACTTCAGGCGTTGCCTGAAACGCGCTACGAGATGAGAAAAATAAAACAGGTGACGGTCATGAAGAATGGTCACGTTTTCTTAAGTGCAGATCAACATTACTATAGTGTTCCGTATGAACTGATCGGTAAAAAGCTCAAGATGCATTACTCGAGAAGTAAAGTGGAGTTGTACATGAACTATGAGTTGGTTGCCGCGCACAAACGCATCCGCAGTCCGCATAATTACTCAACTGATCCTGCCCATCTCTCTGCACAACACCAGCACGTAACAGAATGGAGCCCGGAGTTCTTTATCAAACAGGCAAAAGCGATTGATCCTATTGTTGAATACTACATCACTGAGATACTGAAAAAGAAACAACATCCCGAACAGGCGTACAAATCCTGCATGGGAATCCTTCACTTAGGAAAGAGGTACAGGTATGAACGCCTAATCAAAGCCTGTAACCGCGCCCACGCCATTGGTTATTACAACTACAAAATCATCGACGACATCCTGAAAAAGAATCTTGATAAGTACGATGAAGATCCTCAGCCACCATCCATGCCTGCACATGAAAATATCCGTGGCGCAGATTATTATCAGTAAGGCCATCGCGCACTGGCTAAGGCCGGGCTTCAGCACTCGAAGGCGAAACAAGTTCGCCAACTCGCGCTGAAGGAAACCCAGGCTTAAAATAAATGAAGAATAACTAAACCAATAAAACCAAACAAAATGAATCAAGCACTTGAAAGAATGCGGCACATGAAACTCTTTGGAATGGCACGTGCCTTTGAACTGACAATGGAATCGGGAAAAAATGAAAAGTTTACTCCCGATGAAATGATCGATCACCTTGTGGAATCAGAATGGGACGAACGCCACAACCGAAAGTTGGAATACTCAACGCGTCGCGCACGCTTCCGTTACAAAGCTTCCGTTGAGCAGATCGATTTTACCAGCACTCGCGTTGATAAAAATCAAGTGATGCGCTTAGTGGACTGCGAGTTCGTCAAACTCAAAGAGAACATCATCATCACTGGTAGCACAGGAATCGGAAAGAGTTATCTCGCTTCTGCACTTGGTCATCAGGCGTGTTCACTTGGCTATCGTGTGTTGTATCAGCATCACACCAAACTCTTCGGCAGAATGAAAATCGCGAAGACCGATGGAACGTACATGAAGGAACTTGCCAGAATCGAGAAACAACATGTTCTTCTGATTGATGACTTTGGAATCACGCCGCTCGACGCGCAAAGCCGCGCAACGCTCATGGAAATCATCGAAGATCGTCACGGAAAGAGCACAACGATCATCACATCACAAATCCCCGTGAGCAAATGGCATGAAGTGATCGGTGAACAAACAATCGCAGATGCGATCCTGGATCGATTGGTTCACGACTCACATCGAATCGAAATGACAGGCGAATCCTTGCGCAAAAGAGGTCGCCCGAGAAAAGATGACTCTATTGAATTTGAAACACTAAAAAACTAACTTAGCCTCGTTCTTTAAGCAGCTGTAATCAGACCGAAAAAAGGGAGTTGAAAATGAGGGGTCACTATCAAGCGGAATAGAGGGGTCACTTTGGCCGGAATATCCA
>JBKJPO010000524.1:0-9424 GCA_046595095.1 Chitinophagaceae bacterium | reverse complement strand
AACTACTCTTGCCCTGATTATTGGAATTGTTGTGGCATGGTTTATTCAGCCAGGACATGGTGTAAATACTGCTGCCGTACAAGGCGGAGATATATCAAAATACACAACCGCTACAGCTGAATTCAACTGGTGGCAGTTTTTTAAGGATAATCTTACCATACAAGTACTTTTATTTTCAATTGCTTTTGGTATTTTTTTAAGTAAATATAATAAGCGGGATAAAATAATAAGGCCGCTCACTATTGCATCAAAGTATGTATTCAAGGCTTTACATTTTGTAATGCTATTTGCTCCTATCGGCGCATTTGGTGGTATGGCGTTTACCATTGGTAAATACGGGATAGCTACCTTAATGCCTTTGGGCAAATTGATGGTAACAGTTTATGTAACCATGGCTATATTTATTTTCCTTGTATTGGGATTGATCCTGAGATATTATAAAATAAGCATCTGGCAATTCTTAAAGTACATAAAAGAAGAATTACTGATTGTATTGGGTACATCATCTTCGGAAGCTGCTCTACCATCGCTAATGGAAAAACTGGAAAAGATGGGTTGCTCAAAACCAGTTGTGGGGCTGGTGGTTCCGGCAGGTTATTCATTTAATTTGGACGGTACCACTATTTATTTATCAATGGCGGTTATTTTCCTGGCGCAGGTGTTCAACGTGGAGCTTACCTGGGGACAATTATTAACAATTATCGGGATTCTGATGATTACTTCAAAAGGAGCTGCAGGCGTCACGGGCAGCGGCTTTGTAGTACTAGCTTCTACACTTACTGCCGTAAAAGTTATTCCTGTTGAAGGCCTTGCATTATTGTTGGGTGTCGATAGGTTTATGAGTGAAGCAAGAGCAATTACTAATTTCATAGGAAATGGCGTGGCCACTGTTTTTTTATCAAATAATGAAAAAGAATTTGACAGGAAAAAAATGGAAGCTGCGTTTGCGAATGAAGTTTATGAATATGATATTGAAGAAATTAAGGATCTGGCTTTTGATGATAAAGCTGAGACTATTAAGAAAGAATAAGAAATGTGAGTGGGGCTATAGGTTCGCGAAGCGAATGAATTATGTTAATAAAAGGGATCAAAATCAAAGATCCGTCTTCTCCTAAAATTTAAAATTGAATGAAATCTCCGGAATGAAGAAAAAATTGGAGAATGGTACGAGTGCTTGGTGAGTAAAGCAGCGCGTAAAAAAGTTATGAGTTATGAATTATGAGTTTTTTAAATTTCAATAAGCAAAATTATATCAAAAACGCATAACTTATAACTCATAACTCATAACTCATAACTCAGTATGACGTATCACCTCCACATCAACGGCATCGTCCAGGGCGTTGGGTTTCGCCCAATGGTTTATCACCTGGCAAAAGAGATGCAATTGGATGGATTCGTAAAAAATGGGAGTGATGGCGTACATGTTTATTTTAATGCTTCTGAAGAAAACGCAAATTTATTTTTCAAAAAAATAATCCAATCAGCGCCGGTGCAATCAAAAATCATTTCATCTGAACTCCATAATGAAGCAGATAGAAGCTTTGCTGGTTTTTCCATTGTAGTTGAAGATGATGAAAGTTGTGCAAAGCAAGTATTAATGTCTCCTGATACCGCCATCTGTAAAGCGTGCAGAAGTGAATTACATGAATTGAGCAATCGCCGTTACCGCTATGCTTTTATTACTTGTACCCAGTGTGGGCCACGCTATTCGATAATTAATAACTTGCCATATGAGCGCCATGGGACAGCGATGGCAAAATTCTCCATGTGCCGCAACTGTATTGAGGAATATAGTAATGTTGGTGATCGAAGATTTTTTTCACAAACTAATTCCTGTGGCGATTGTGGGGTAGACCTATTTCTACATGAAAATGCTAAATCTGTTTTGCCTGGCAATTCAGAAACCATTTTATTACAGGTCAAAACTTTTCTTCAGCAAGGCAAAATTCTTGCAGTCAAAGGAATTGGCGGTTACTTGTTACTATGTGATGCCGCCAATATGGAGACAATCTACCAATTAAGAATTCGCAAACAACGCCCGGCTAAGCCGTTTGCAATTTTATACCCTGGTATTGATACCGTCTTAAGCAATTTTGAAGTAAATGATCAGGAACAGGCATTATTAGAAAGTGTAGAAGCACCAATTGTATTATTGTATCCAAAGCACCATATCGTTAATAATCTAAACATAGAAAATATTGCTCCGGGCCTAAAGAGATTGGGGATCATGCTTCCTTATAGTCCGCTCCTGGACTTAATTTCAAACGATTATGGAAATCCATTAATTGCGACAAGTGCTAATATTTCCGGTTCACCAATCATTTATAAAGACGATGATGCCCTGGCGTATTTATTTGAGATGGCGGATTATATTGTTAGCTATAACCGCGAAATTGTTATACCGCAAGACGATAGCGTGGTGCAGGTTTCCAAGTATTCAAAACAGCAAATTATTCTGCGTAGATCAAGAGGTTATGCTCCATCATTTCTGCACTATAGACCAAATTTAAAAACAACTGTTCTTTCCACAGGGGCTTTTCTGAAAAGTAGTTTCAGCTTATCTGTGAATGGAAATGTTTTCGTGAGCCAGTTTTTAGGTAGTGGTGAAAGTTATGAATCACAGCAGATGTATAAAGATTCTTTAACTCATTGGCTTAATCTTTATGAAGCAAGGCCTGAGCTAGTAGTTGCAGATGCACATCCTAATTATTTTTCGCATCAGTATGCTATTGAATTTGCAGAAAAACTTGGAACTGGTGTAAAACTTATTCAACACCACGAAGCTCATTTTTCAGCGATATTGGCAGAACATAATTTGATGAATTCCAGCGAACCAGTTTTGGGCGTAATCTGGGATGGAACCGGTTTTGGAGCGGACGGAAATATATGGGGTGGAGAATTTTTTAAATATGAAAATAGCGAAATGCTTCGCTGCTTTCATTTCGATTATTTTCCGGCAATTGCCGGGGATAAAATGGCCATGGAACCTCGTATCGCGGCATTGTGTGCAACGCGAGATGCCGGGCCTCAGTCAGTCAGTTTAAAATCAAAGTTCACAGAAATGGAATGGAATACTTATCAATCATTGATGAGTACATCAAATCTATTTTCTTCATCTGTGGGTAGAATATTTGATGCGGTCGCTTCCCTCCTGGATTTATGTGATAAACAAACTTATGAAGGCGAAGCAGCAATGTATCTGCAAGCACTGGCAGAAGAATATGTATTAGAAAATGGATTTGTAATGAACGATTCTTATTTCAAGGAAGGAGCAGATTACACCCGCATACCCACTCTAACTTTTATGCAGGGAATAATTATGGATATTGAAAAAGGCAAGCCAAAGAAATATATCGCAGCAAAATTCCATTATTCACTCGTATGCCTTATCGATATAGTAGCAAAGATTATTGACGTAAAAAAGGTATGTTTCAGTGGCGGTGTGTTTCAAAATGCTTTGTTGACAGACTGGATTCAAAATGAATATGGGAGTGTGTATGAATTGTATTTTCATAAGAACCTGTCGCCGAATGATGAGAACGTTTCGTTTGGCCAGTTAGCATTAGCTATGAGTTATGAGCGCTAGTTTATAAAATTAAATATGGGAAATAAATCCGGTAGTATAATTGGTTCGAAGACATTTGTATTTGCTGTTACTGTAGTTAAGCTTTACAAAATACTCGTTGAACAAAAGAAGGAATTTGTACTCGCAAAACAATTGCTTCGTTCAGGAACATCAATTGGAGCCAATGTTAGAGAAGGACTTAATGCAGAAAGCAAAGGTGATTTTATTCATAAAATGGGAATTGCTCAAAAGGAAATCAGCGAAACAATTTATTGGTTAGAACTATTGAAAGAGACCGAATATTTAAAGCAGACGGAATTGGATTCTATCATAACAGATGCAAATGAGATTTTAAATCATCATTATTCAGCATATGCAGAACAAGTAGAGCAGTAATGAAAATTTTATTCATTGTTACAACATTTAACGGAATGAGCCAGCGTGCCTGGATTGAGCTGGACCGACTTAATCACCAGGTAAAAGTGCATATAGCGATTTCTCAGAAAAATATGGAGGAAGCGGTGAATGCCTATTCACCGGATTTGATAATTGCTCCTTTTTTGAAAACTGCTATTCCTGAAAGCATCTGGAGTGAACATACCTGTTTGATCGTTCATCCCGGTATCCCGGGTGATCGAGGTTCAAGTTCCCTGGATTGGGCAATACTCAACCACGAAATGGAATGGGGAGTAACCATTTTACAAGCTGTGGCAAAGATGGATGCTGGTCCCGTTTGGGCATCAGAGACATTTGAAATGAGGAATGTTTCCAAATCATTTTTATACCGCCATGAGGTTACACGGGCTGCCATAAAAGCTTTGCTGCTGGCTATTCAGAGGTTTGAAGGGAAAGATTATATTCCCAAAGCTGGGGAAGAAATCATTCATTTGAAGCAAGGAAAATGGAACCGGGCTTCCAATCAAAACGATCTTAGATTTTCATGGAATGAAGATACGGCTTCAATCATACGAAAAATAAATGCGGCTGACAGTTATCCCGGTGCGTTATGTAAGATTTTTGATGATGAATATTATAGTTATGGTGCAGTAGAAGAAGAAATGCTAAAGGGGGAGCCGGGGGAGATATTGGGCAAGCGGGATAATGCTGTTTGCATCGCAACAAAAGATGGATCCTTATGGATACAATGTTTAAAAAAGAATGCAGAGTCTTCGATAAAGCTGCCTGCGGCAATGGTTTTGGAAAATAAACTAACCGGTCTCGCGGAATCAATATTAAATATTTTTGAAGATGAAAATATCTCGAAAACATTTCGTGAAATAAAATACAGGGAAGCTAACGATGTTGGGTATCTGCATTTTGATTTTTATAATGGTGCCATGAGCACAGCACAATGCAGGCGATTACAAGAAGCATTTATTGAGGCTAAGCAACGCAATACAAAAGTGATAGTAATGATGGGCGGAGAAGATATCTGGAGCAACGGGATCCATCTAAACATGATTGAAGCATCGGAAAATCCTGCTCAAATATCCTGGGAAAATATCAATGCGATCGATGACCTGATCCGGGAAATTATTACCACCCATACCCACTATATCATAAGTGCATTACAGGGTAATGCCGGTGCAGGTGGAGTTGCCCTGGCCCTGGCTGCCGATAAGGTAATAGCGCAACAAGGCATCGTATTTAATCCCCATACAAGAAATATGGGATTGTATGGCTCAGAATACTGGACTTATTTATTGCCCAAAAGAATCGGTACACAAAGAGCAGAGCTATTTACAGAACAATGCCTGCCATGGGGAACAGACATTGCAATGGAAGTAAAACTAATAGACGCCTGCCAGCCAATAGCCATGGATGGTTTGGCAAATAGCGGGGAAACATTTCGTAATTATGTTACGACGATTGCTGAGGAAGTGGCGAGACTTTCCTATTTCACAAAATTATTAGAAGCAAAAAAATTCAAAAGAAAGAGGGACGAAAGCTATAAACCGTTAAGCCAATATCGTGAGGAAGAACTGGATAAAATGAAAAAAAATTTTTTTGAAGATGATTTGGGATATGACTACAAGCGGTATTGTTTTGTACATAAGATATTACCTGGCGAAAAAATTGAAGGTGTGGCTGATAAGGATCTTTTTAGCGAAAGAAGAAAAATATGGCGGAGAAGGAAAGATGAGAGTCTTTTTTATGATACGTAGATGATATCAATAAAAACTGAATCAAATAAATTTATAGAGATGCAATTACAATGTCCCATGCCAAAGCTTGATTTTGACATCATCACTTTAGGACATGGCAGTGGTGGCACATTAACAAGCCAGTTACTTGAAGCTGGCGTATTTAAGTTATTGGAAAATGATCTGCTCAATAAAAAACATGATGGAGCAATTTTTAACATGAATGGGAAAGTGGCGATGAGTACAGATACTTATGTGGTATCACCTATTTTTTTTGAGGGTGGAAATATCGGTGATCTTGCCATTAATGGAACAGTAAATGATTTAGCGATGTGTGGTGCTTCAGCTAAGTATTTATCACTTGGATTTGTTTTGGAAGAAGGATTAAAAATGAAAGAGTTCTGGGAAATATTAGTGAGCATTAAAGCGGCTTCTGAAGCTGCAGGCGTAAAGATCATAACCGGGGATACCAAAGTTGTTGAGAGAGGAAAAGGAGATAAAATATTCATCAACACAACGGGTATAGGTGAAGTGCATCCAGGAGCCAATATTGATATCGACAATATCAAAACTGGTGATAAAATTATTTTAAGCGGACCATTAGCAAGGCATGGCATCACCATCATGAGCCACAGGCAAGGGTTGCAATTTGAAACAACAATTGGTACAGATAGCCGTCCATTAAATAAAATTGTTCTGGAGTTATTATCGGAATTTGGTCAGCATATTCATTTGCTACGCGACCCAACAAGAGGCGGGTTGGCAACGGTACTTAATGAAATAGCAGGGGATTCAAAACTTGGTATTGACATTTCGCAAAAAAATATCCCGGTAGAAGAAGAAGTGTATGGCGCCTGTGAAATGCTTGGCCTTGATCCACTATACGTCGCAAATGAAGGACTATTTGTTGCAGTAGTTGATGCATCAATTGCTGATAATTTGCTCCTCCGGTTGAAGCAATGGGAACATGGAGCCATGGCAAGTATAGTCGGGGAATTAACTACTGAACATCCCCGGCAGGTTATCATGAAAAGTAATATTGGCGGCCGCAGAGTAGTGAATATGTTGGCTGGGGAGCAGTTGCCGAGGATTTGCTAGGAGTGATGAGAGGAGTTATGAGTTATGAGTTATGAGTTTAATTTGGATAATCAAGTTAATCTGACACAGTTAAAATTACACTCCCTTCATACATTTTTTCAAGCTAATCCTTCAATCAAATAAATCAAGGTTCAAACATTTTTTCAAGCTCCTCATTCAATCAAATAAATCAAGGTTCAGACATTTTTTCATGTTAATCCTTCAATCAAATAAATCATGGTTCAAACCTCTCCGTCAATACAGCATATTACCCACTCAATCAAATAAATCAACGATCCCGGCAGCCATTTATTCTTATAAAAAATTGCAGAAAATACCTTGTGATTTTGATGTATTTCCCATTCGATTCTTGGTTTGGCGCTGTACGTTTGAATTCGGAATTTTCCGATAGAACGTATTAAAAACTAAAGACGATGAAAAAATCAATTATTTTTCTAATGACTGTGATTTGTTTAAACGCTTGCAAAAAATCAGGTGATTTATTACCTTCGCCCCCAGGGAATGAACGAATATTGGAGCACAGAAAAAATGCGGTTAAAGAGTTGGAAATTAAGTACCCTGGTTTGTTAATTAAAGAAACTTATTCGGGTAATGCGGGTGCAGGTTACAAATTTGATGGCGATGGAGATCTGGAACAACTCATTGCAAATCTATACGACCAGATAGAGCAGGCATACAGCCCGGTGCCGCAAACAATTAGTATTTCCCTGGTCAACAACCCGGACCTGGAGTTTGATTCTGGCCTCCCTGCGCCGGATGCTGGTTGCGGATTTGGAAACTATTTAGCAACAGGAATTAATAGTGGGGGGCTATTCAGCAGTTTTCAATTTTCGTACAATTACGCGGCAGGAGGAATATCAAATGTTGGCCTGAACCTGGTGGGTGCTGCAATTGGTTGGACCTGGAGTTCAGGTCAAAGTTATTTTAATGGGTTGTCTGGCTACACATTGGGATATTCTACCTATTCATTATTGGGGACGTCGTTTACATTTCCTAATCGTTTGAATTGGATAATTAATCCCGCAAATTGTACAATGACATATTGGTGGAGTTAAAACTTTTCTAAAAACTTAAATGAGTAATACTATGAGCAGGAGAAATATTTTTATTGGGGTCTTTATCTTTATTGGGATTTTGTTGACACTCTTTTTGGTTGAATTCATAAGAACCCGCTCAGCTATGACTTCAGGTGAGAACCAAAATGTTAAGGTGGAAAAAATAAATTCTGACTCACCTACTAAATAAATTGATTCCCCGAATAGGTACAGGGAGCACCTGCATTACACTAAATGTTGTGCACCAGGAGCAGTATGTTAAAGCCAGTGGATTTCACTGGCTTTTTTAAATTTACTTTCATTGATAATTTACAGTTGCTCTTAGGTTAGGCATCTGCAATGGCAACTGCCAACTGCTATGAATACTAAACTATCACCAATTCTCCACACACAAAATTTCGCAAATATTTTTATGGACTAAGATCGCGTTGCATTCAATCGTTTGGATACAGCAGCTTGCTAATCGGGCAAGAGGAAAACACTATTATCTCCGTTCATAGGAAAAATTGCTAACTTACTTTGATCTAAACAAATTGTTTTAATTATCTAATCACAGATATTCATCAACCTATTACAACAAATAGCTAATATAGATTTGACAAATACGGATTTGGTGATATTTAGCGGAACTGAATTGTCACTTCATGAAAATAGCGGAACCCACAGTGTTTTTGGATTGCAGCAGGCATTTAAGCTTGAGTAAGCGCATGGGATTCTTTCATCAGCCGTGGGATGTTGAAGTGTCAATTGATATATTCAAACATAAAAAGCAATGTCGAAGGTTTTAATTTTTCTTTTTGCACTGCTAATTTTTTCGAAAAATTCCAGTGCTCAATCTCAAGTAATAACATGTACTCCATGTATTCAATTCGACTCCCTTAATTCATTAATAAGGGATGGCCTTATTTCAAAGAAAAAAGCAAGACTTCTTTTCAGCTCCACTATAAAAAAAGTAAAAAGCTTTTATTTGAATAACAAGTTCCCCATGTATGATTCTGCAAAAAATTGTTTTCCAATCGCCGGTTATACTCATAAAAGTATCGGCGGTATAAACGGAAATGGATATATCGGGCGTGGCTATGATTATTTTGCGGGCAATAAACATACTGCACATCCTGCACAGGATATATTTGTAAACGATGCTGACCAAAATATTCTTGATGATATTACTAATGCGCCTATTTCAGTGCTTTCCATGACGGGTGGTGTGGTTGTGGCAACTTATACAAACTGGGATTCATTAAGCATTTTGCGAGGCGGAAATTATATTTATGTTTATGACCCTTCAGCAAATCAGCTTATTTATTATGCGCACAATGCTGAGCTGTTTGTAAAAACCGGTGACGTCGTTAAACCCGGAGAGAAAATTGCCAATATTGGTAGATCAGGATTAAGCGCTTTCAAAAAAAGATCACCAACACATTTACATATAATGGGACTTTTATTAGGCAGCAATTTTATGCCTCAAGCTTTTAATCTGTTCAAAAATTTAAAAAATTCCGGGAACTGCAGATAGTTATTCTGCTTGCGCGGGCATAATTTTTTTGAGGAAAAAAATCTTC
>JBKJPO010000238.1:0-2773 GCA_046595095.1 Chitinophagaceae bacterium | reverse complement strand
GGCAGAGTTCAAAAATACCATTAATATGCATCGCTGATGGGGTTCGATACGGCAATTAGATAAATCTGTTGAAATGGGGGCAGAGAAAATGAAAGTGTATGACCTAAATGTATTCATGGCCTACCGTGAGGCCAACTGTATTGGACAAATCGCTTTATATCGCAGATTGTTGGGCTATGAAGCGATGAAATACATGTAAGCAAATTATTTATAAATAAAAAATCGCGCCTTTGAAAAATGGTATGGTATTTTCTATCCTTTCATAGTAATTTTTTAACCATAAAAATAAATAGCTATGTTACAAAATAGAAAATCATCTACAGGAGGATTACTCCTAGCCGGGCTTGCAGCCTATGGTATTTACAAATATTATAAAATGAGTGGACAGCAAAGAACTGATCTTGTCTCCGGTATTAAAGAGAAGGGTAAGAGTATATTGGATAAGATTGTACCCGGTGGTATGAAAAATACATTTGGAAATAAGGAAGAGTCGAACAATTTTGGCAATAATATGGGAACTTAAGAGCTGCCATTATCATTTCCCATAATTGAATTAAGGCATCCGGAATAGATTAGAACTGTGGCATTTCTTCCGCAATGTGACAACACATTTCCCTGAAGAAATATTTAACTTCATCCAATGAAGAATTGGCTAATCGTTTCCGGATGTCTTATTTTTTTTACCCCCTTAGCAACCGCAACCCAGGATTCATGGATCAGGATAAATTTGCTGGGTTATACTCCTGGTGGATTAAAAGTTGCTGTTTGGTGCAGTAAATCAAATGATAGGATGTCTTCATTCCAATTGGTTGATGCTACATCCGGAAAAGTAGTATTTGAAAATAATTCCGGCAAAGCATTTGGAGCATATGGTCCTTTTTCACAAAGCTCCAGGTTGAACTTTACAAGTTTTACGGGACAAGGAAGATTCTTCTTAAAAGCCGGTGAGGTTATCTCGCCAGAATTTAATATCTCAGATAATGTGTATGCTGGTGCAGCGAATTTTTGCTTGCGTTATATGCGTCAACAAAGAAGTGGCTTTAACCCCTTTCTTAAAGACAGCTGCCATGCCAGGGATGGGTATACGATGTATGGGCCAATGCCCGACAGTACACATATAGATGCATCAGGTGGCTGGCATGATGCAAGCGATTACCTGCAGTATTCATCTACCTCTGCCAATGCCACCTGGCATTTACTTGCAGCATATCGGGATTTTCCAAAGAAATTCCCTGATCAAAAATTAGCAAATGGACTCGAGGGAACCAACGGTCAGCCGGATATCCTGGATGAAGCAAAGTGGGGGCTGGATTGGTTATTAAAAATGCATCCAACACCTCGCCTGATGTTTAATCAACTTGCCGATGACCGTGATCATATGGGCATGCGGATCCCTGGCCTCGATACTTTTTATGGTAAAGGATATGAACGGCCTGTTTATTTTCTAAATGGGTTACCGCAACAACGGGGAAAATTCATGAACAACACTACGGGGACTTCCTCAACTGCAGGAAAATTCTCATCTGCGTTTGCCCTTGGTAGTGAATTATTCAGGTTTACAGATCCCCGGTATGCAGAAAAACTAAAAATAAGTGCATTTTCCGCTCTTGATTATGCAGGCATAAAGCATGGTGCCGCTCAAACCGTTTCAGTGAGGTCGCCATACATTTACGCCGAAGACAACTGGTTCGATGATATGGAATTAGCATTTGCTTCAGTTAATAAATTTACACCAGTTAATAAAAAAGGTCTTATCGACTCCTCCTATAAATATGCGCAGGCTGAAAAAATAACGCCATGGTTGGGTAGGGATACTGCCAATCATTACCAATGGTATCCGTTCATTAACGCCGGGCATTATGAACTTGCCAAACAATTAAATGGTTCCAGGAAGGATGAAGTGATTAATTTCTATAAAGAAGGAATTGAAAAAGTATGGAAGAAAGCTGAGCAGAATGCTTTTTTGAGAGGTGTGCCATTTATCTGGTGCAGTAATAATCTTACAACTTCGTTTGCTATTCAATGTTATTGGTATCGTACGCTCAGTAAGGATGAACAGTATTCAGAACTTGAGCAGGCAAATTTTGATTGGCTATTTGGTTGCAATCCTTGGGGAACCAGTTTTGTTTATGGATTGCCTTCATTTGGCGACACACCCCGGGACCCACATTCAGCATTTACTCATCTAAAAAATTACCCAATTGATGGAGGCCTGGTAGATGGTCCGGTGTATGGTAATATTTATAAAAAACTGCTTGGAATCACTCTATACCAACCTGATGAATATGCTGATTTCCAAAGTGATCTTGTAGTGTATCATGATGATTATGGAGATTATTCTACTAATGAACCCACGATGGATGGAACTGCCTCACTCATTTATCTGCTTGCAGCCAAAGAACAGGAACAAGGGATCTCATCAAAAAGCAATGCAATGGAATTCGACCATGGAGCGATTATCCGTGGAGATAGTTCTAAAAAGCAAATAGCGTTGATCTTTACAGGTGATGAATTTGCAGATGGCGGAGAGATCATAGCCGAAGCATTAAAGAATGAGAAAATAAAAGCTTCATTCTTTTTGACCGGGCGATTTTATCGCAATCCCCGATTGAGGAAGCTGATCCAAAAACTTAAATATGCTGACCATTATCTTGGGCCGCACTCGGATCAGCATTTACTTTATTCTGACTGGAAAAACAGGGACAGCCTACTTGTAACAAAAAATGAATTCAATCTTGATATTGATGAGAATATATCAGCAATGCAACGATTT
>JBKJPO010000551.1:0-4671 GCA_046595095.1 Chitinophagaceae bacterium | reverse complement strand
AAGACGCCTCCCTTTCACGGAGGAATCACGGGTTCGAATCCCGTACGTGGTACAAGGAAAACCTTCAAATCTAAGCCCGGCTTAAGTTTGGAGGTTTTTAGTTGCCGGTTAATCAGCATCTGGGGGAAAATATCAAAATCATGTTCTGAAAAAATTAATCAGTTACCCATGATAGTTGTATTTGTGGAAGATTTCTCCCTGGGTTTTTTGTCTTTCCAGTACCACCAGTTTAATTTCTCTTGCTCGTGATTTTTTTCCGTAGCGTAATAGACCGCGCAACGAAATGTGTAAAGCATGCAGATATCATGTTGCATGCCTGTAATGGTATTCAATTTTTCGTATAATAATGCAGGATTCTGCATTTTTAGTTCTTTAATACTCCTTATGCCAATATTCCAAAGATCAAGTGAACAAGCTTTGCCAATCCCTGGGATTTTTTGCAATTGTTTTATCGTTTTTTGTTTATCCATTTGAGGTAAATATAGTTACCAACTTTTAGTCATTCACTATTCCCGGGTTTTATTTTTTTGCTGGTACTTCCAGATATCCATAACCTGGGTGGTTGAATTATCAACACTATTCTTTGTTGTTTTTCTTAACCTGATTAGTTGATATTTGCTGAATAATATGGTGTAAATATGCAGGACAGCGCAATAAAAATCATCCATCAATAAAATTTAATCATCTTTTACAACTCCTTTCATGAATAAAAAAATAGCCATAATCGGCGGCGGAAATCTTGGAACTGCGATCGCTGAAGGATTATTATTGAGTAAGTTTTCTACCGCTCAGCAAATTACGGTTACCAAAAGAAATACTTCAACCCTTTCAACACTTGCGGAAAAAGGCGTAACAATAACCCATGATAATGTTGAAGCTGCCACGCTATCTGATGTAATCATTATTGCAGTAAAACCTTTCCAGACTCCAGAGGTTCTTCAATCAATAAAAAATAATCTTTCCGGCGATAAATTACTGATCTCTGTAGTAACTGGAGTCTCATTAAAAGAAATGCAGGACGTAATCGGGAAAGAAATTCCACTTGTACGTGCAATGCCAAATACGGCCATCGCTATCCGCGAAAGCATGACATGCATATGCAGTACCGGGGTGGGAACTGAGCAGCTTGCCTATGTGCACGAACTCCTATCGCGTTTAGGCAAGGTAGTTACCATTGATGAAAAACTTATGGAAGCCGCTACAGTACTTGGTGCATGTGGCATTGCTTACGCCATGCGTTTCATCCGGGCCAACATCCAGGGTGGTATAGAGATTGGATTTGATGCGAAAACAGCCAGCCTCATTGCAGCACAAACAGTAAAAGGTGCCGCTGAGCTCCTCATTCAAACCGGTATGCACCCTGAACAGGAAATCGATAAGGTGACTACACCAAAGGGTTGTACAATAGCTGGGTTAAATGAAATGGAACACAGGGGATTTAGTTCATCGCTTATTCGCGGTGTGGTTGCGAGTTATAAAAAAATTGCAAAGGATTGATTCCCCGGGTGTCTTTGTAGTTCAATTATTTTTTTGTATTACCAGGACCCAAAAGAAAAAACCCTCGGGGTGCCGGAGGGTTTTAGAAATAATAATGATGTGTTTTATTTCTCCACATCAAACTTCTTGAAAATGGATTTTACATTTCGCTGAATCTCTTTACTGGTAAGCTTACTGCTGTTGATTTCATCTGTTGTCCAACCTTGCCAGATGGTTTTATCAGTCTTCGGATCAATCATGGAAATAGTTACTGTTCCTTCTTTTACCGGAGTTTCATTCTCTTCATACCCGAGAAATCTTGACGGGTAGTAGATACTGTTATACCTTCGGGTATAAGGGTTGTAGTACAACCTGGTTGTAGGTTGTGAATAAACTGCATCCCTGTCTTTACGAATGTTTTTCTCTACCAATACATCATAACTCAATAAAAGGTCCGGATTCTCCTTCACTTCTTTCCATCCATTTTTTTCCAATTCCAGGTTTACTGAATTCTTAATATTTTGTATACCAAGATCGGTAACTCCTTTTTTCGTTTCAGCCTGGTCTTTAGTTTCTATCCAGGTGTACGATTTGTAACTGGATAAATCTGCTGTCTCATCTTTCTCAATATGTGCTGTACTGGAGCATCCTGCAAGAAATACGAGGGCTGTTACCGAAAGAATAAAACCATTTAACGGTTTCATAAGTTGTCCTTTTTTTTAGTTGTTATTAATGATTAATATACTGCAAATAACGTGCTGCCGGATTGCAAGAAAATGTGAAATGATAAGGGGAAAGGCTATGGAAAATTGTATTAACTGACAGTTAACAAACTCTCGAAACTCTGGTGAGCGTTTCTAACCTGGGATTTGCCGTCATAGCCACGAAATTTCAAGGGCACAGGCTTTGACGATGTCCATTTTGATATAGGGAGATTGCTTCGTCATTTTTTTGCAACGCAAAAAAACTTCCTCTCAATGACGGCTATAGTTAATCCAGTAAAACTTCGCTATGGCGTTCCGGAATTTCCACTTCAGCAAATCCCTTCCGCATAAGACGTAGCCTGAAATCCTGTTGCACATCGTAATCACCATGTACAAGGAAAAGTTTTTTAACCTGCGCGGTATCCTGCACAGAAAGCCATTGGCATAGATCCTCATAATCACCATGAGCACTCATACTTTCTATCTCACCTATTTCCGCATTCACTTCGTGCATCTGCCCAAAAATATGTACCTCTTTTGGTTTTCTTTTTAATCTGCCGCCAAGGGAATTGGGTTCGCAATAACCTGTCATAAGGATCGAGTTGCGGCTGTTCTCGATATTATTGCTGATGTGATGCTTGATTCGTCCAGCCTCGGCCATACCACTTGCCGAGATGATAACGCATGGCTCCTTGAGGTAATTAAGTTGCTTACTATCCTCAACAGATTTTGTAAATGTGAGGCCATTAAAAAGAAAAGGATCCTTATCGCTCAACATTACTTTTTGTATCCGGCTATTAAAATATTGCGGGTAACTTTTAATTACGCGTGTTGCTTCACTACTAAGAGGACTATCAACAATATACTTTACTGGTGGGAGCCTGTTCTCTTCCTCCAGCTGGTTCAATGTGAATAATATTTCCTGCGTCCTTCCTACGCTAAATGCAGGCATTATCAGCTTTCCTTTTCTTTGCATACATGTGCGTTCGATCCATTCGAGCAGCGTATCCAGAGTAGTACTCATCTCTTCATGAAGCCTGTTACCATACGTGGATTCCATCAGGATATAGTCAGCCTGCGGAAAAGTGGCCGGTGACCTGAGAATAATATCACGATAACGGCCAACGTCACCCGAAAATGCAATACGCGTGGTCCTGCCATTTTCAGTGACCCTCAGATTTACAACAGCACTGCCAATTATGTGACCGGCCTCACTATACATCACCTCCACGTGTTCATCAATCTTGTACCACTGATCATACTCAACAGCATGAAACTGCTGAATTGCAAATAAAGCATCTTCTGTGGTATATAAAGGATGCAGGTATGCAAGCCCTTCGGCTGCCCGGCGCTTATTTAAAAACTTCAAATCGTTTTCCTGTATACCGGCACTATCTTCAAGCAAGATCGCTGAAAGATCTTTTGTAGCAGGAGTACAAAATATTTTTCCTTTAAAACCATCTTTTACCAGCTTGGGTATAAGCCCGCAATGATCAATATGCGCATGTGAAAGGATAAGGTGAGTAACAGAGGCAGGATCAAATCCAAAATCCCGATTCAGGAGATCCGTTTCTTTTCCCATACCCTGGAACATTCCACAATCGAGCAGATACTTTCTTCCATTCTCTAAACTAATGAGATGCTTACTACCGGTAACGGTACGCGCTGCGCCATGGAATGCTATTTTCATAATTGAATTTTATTTTTTTAACCCACTAAGATTTAACCCACAAAGACACTAATGCACTAAGAGCATACACAAAGCATCTACCTGGAAGCTCTTATCTTGAATGACCAAGTTACTGAAAACTCGGCAACAGTTTCTCCTGAAGCATTCACACCTATACTTTTTGCAGAAAAGCTTTGTGGCATACCGGTGCCGATTGCCTGCTCAATGGCAGACTTGAATTTTAAGCCATCATTACAGGTAAATGTAGTAACACCAATTGCTTTTTTAAGGTAGCTGGAAGTAACACCAACCACGAGCATGGATACAGGAGGATTAAGCTTATGAAGATGCGCCATAGCAAGAATGCCCGTACTCATCTCAGCTGCCATAGAGAGGCATGCGAAATAAGTAGAACGAAAAGGATTTTTCGTAAACCATTTGTAAGGTATTGTAATTATACACTGTTCCTCATCGGCATAACTTACGCGCAATCCGGACCATAAGGCTGCCGGGAGTTTCGATAATAAAAACAACCGGAATTTAAGTGGATGATTGGCGAGCTTTAAGAATTCCTGTGCATGCATATGATTAGGATTTCAGGATTAGGGGATTATAGGGTTATTGTATCAGCGGTATTATTATTTGCAACCACACTTTTCCTGAACTTCTTAAACCTCTTGAACTTCTTGAACCTCTTAAACTTATTAAACGCATTAAACGATTCAAACAATTCGAATCACTTAAGCAATTCATCTATCGACTTATACGACACAGAATGATAATTAAGCCGCGCCCTTTTGTAAATCCTTTTCGCTTCTTTTT
>JBKJPO010000491.1:0-24441 GCA_046595095.1 Chitinophagaceae bacterium | reverse complement strand
CAGCGGGCTACGGTTAAAAATGAGCGGGGTCAGAATTATGATAACAGACCCTACGGGCTTGTAGGAGAAGTTTCTGCGAGGAATTTATATCCTTATGGGCATCCATATTCGTGGCTAACGATTGGTTATGTAGAAGATCTCAACCGTGTAAATGTAAATGATCTCAAGAATTTCTTTTTGCGCTGGTATGGACCAAACAATGCAACTCTTACAGTTGGTGGCGATGTAAATCCGAAACAGATTTTACAATATGTACAAAAATATTTTGGCTCTATTCCGCGCGGCCCTGAGGTGAAACCCACAAAACTCGCCCCGGTAACGTTGGAAGCCGACCGCTTTGTAAGCTATGTAGATAATTATGCAAAGACTCCGCAATTGAGGATTACTTTTCCTACAGTTCCTGATTACCATCCCGATGTTGCTCCGCTATCCTGCCTGGCACAGGTATTTGGCCAGGGAAAAAATTCAATCCTATACCAGGATCTGATAAAAACCCTCCACGCGACAAATGCAAATGCTTTCAGCAGTCATACTGAGCTTGCCGGCGAATTCAGCATTTCTGTTTCACCTTATCCCAACAAATCACTTGGAGAAATGCACCAGCTTTTAAAACGAGCATGGATTAATTTTGAGCAAAGAGGAATCAGTGATGAGGACATTAATAAATTCAAGAGCCGTGCAGAAAGCAACACGATAAATAGTTTATCCAGTGTTTCAGGAAAAGTCTCGCGTCTGGCCTTATTCAATACTTATACTGGCAACCCGAATCTAATCGGTAAACTTTTGGAAATGAACAGAAAAGTGACCCGGGCTGATGTAATGAGGGTTTATGAAAAATATATCAAAAATAAAGCAGGGATAATATTAAGCGTTTTGCCAAAGGGCAAGGAAAATTTACAAGCAGCACCGGATAATTATACAATAGATAAATCAAAATATAAAGCACCGGATTATGGATATTCAGGGTTAAAATATTCGAAACCCAAAGACAATTTTGAGCGCAGGAAGATACCATCTGCCTCCATAAATCCAGTGGTGAAGGTTCCTCCATTTTATAAAAAAACGTTACCAAACGGCATGGCTGTTATCGGAACCAAAGATTCAGAATTGCCCATCATTGGTATCAGTATTTATCTTAAAGGAGGAAAATTAACAGAGGCCTATGATCTGTCGAAGGCAGGTCTTGCAAATCTTTTTGCAGCTATGATGGGAGAAGATACAAAAGAGAGGAGTGCCGAGGACTACAGCCAGGAACTGGAGACGTTAGGTAGTTCCATCAACGTAAACAGTAGTACTGATGCTATAATCTTCACTGTTCAAACCCTGAAGAAAAATCTTGATAAGACATTGCAGTTACTTGAAGAAAGAATGCTGAAACCAAAATTTACCCAGGCAAGTTTCAATCGACTCAAAGGACAACTTACAGAAAGTCTTATAAATGCAAAGACCCAGGCTGCCACTGTTGCAGATGTTGTGTATGCAAGGCTAAATTATGGTGACAACATTGTTGGTATACCTGCAACTGGTACGGATGAAACTATTAAGAATATTACCCTCAAAGATGTGCAGGATTACTATGATAAAAATATCAGTAGTGACGGTGGACGTGTCGTGATAGTAGGAGATATTTCGGATGCAGAGCTCATACCCAAACTCACATTTCTGAATAAATTACCGGGTACAAAGATCATATTACCTAGGGTGAAGGACGCTCTTGCAATTGAAAAAACAAAAATCTATCTTATAAATATTGATGGTGCAGCACAAACTCAAATCCGTGTGGGAAGACCCACCGGTCTTAAGTATGATGTGACCGGTGACTATTACCGGGCAATGCTCACCAATTATAATCTTGGCGCGGCTTTTAACAGCAGGTTAAACCTAAATCTTCGCGAAGATAAAGGCTGGACGTACGGTGCTCGCAGTAGTTTCTCAGGCGATAAATATACCGGAAACTTCACCTTCAGCAGTGGTATAAAAGCAGGTGCAACAGATAGTGCGCTTTATGAAATACTAAGTGAATTGAGAAATTATTCTCAGCTAGGTATAAAAGATGAAGAGATAAAATTCATGCAAAGTTCATTGGGCCAGGTGGATGCAAGAAGCTATGAAACAAACGCCCAAAAGGCGGGTTTCCTGGAAAGGATATTGAGGTATGAACTTTCAGCAGATTATGTGGCCAATCAAAATAAAATACTGAAGGAAATTACGAAAGAAGAAATCGACAAATTTGCAGCAACCTATATGAATATAGATAAACTCAATATTGTACTTGTTGGAGACAGAGAAAAAATTAAACCAGGATTAGAACGCCTGGGATACGAGATTGTGGAGTTGGATATAAATGGAAATAAACTCTAACGATGTAGCTGAGACGATACCCGCTGTAAATTCTTCCCCCGGTCTATTGAGAACAGACTTCATAAAAAAAGTAAAGGCACTGAGTCCAATCTCAGTGCCTTTTACTTTTCTTTTGCTGGTTAATAACTAAAACCAGCTTCCCGTCCAACGCGAGTCCATGGTTTTTCCGAATATTCTTTTTCTCCTGGCTACATTACGGCCATGCAAAAACGCAGATACAATCATCAATGGCATAAAGATCAGGGTCAGCGGTGGAATGCCCAGCAGTGAGATCCATCTGCCACCGTAGTGCCGGCGCATCGGCCGCTTGAGTCTTTCTGCAATGAGGTACATGCTCCGTACCATTACAAGCGTCATAAAGAAAGCGAATGCAAGTCCAAATATGATCGTCCACGATAATGGCTTCCAGAAAGTTGCACTATCTCCTCCAAAGAAAATGTGGGGATTAAGTTCGGAGAACATTGTAATAAAATTGATGTTGAATCCAATAGCTAAAGGAATAAGCGCAAGTATAGCAGCAAGCGCAGTCAACAATACCGGGATTATCCTTGTCTTGCCGGCTTGTATAACTGCTTCTCTTGTTTTCATTCCCCGGCTGCGCAATTCGTCGGCAAATTCAATAACCAGGATGCCATTCTTGACAACGATTCCGGCCAGTCCTACGATTCCTATTCCAGTCATAACTATTGATACTTCCATTTTTGTAATCGCAAAACCAAGCAACACCCCAATTACGCTGAAAACGATTTCGGTTAAAATAATTACTGATTTACTAACGGAGTTGAATTGAAGTACAAGAATTAAAAGTATTAGTAGCAAGGCGATTATTAAAGCTTTGCCCAGGAAAGCACCTGTCTCTGCCTGCTGCTCGCCTTCGCCCGTCTGGCTAATGGTAACATCGGGTGATTTTGCTGTAAAATCATCAATGGCTGATTTTAATTCTGCATTTACATCCGTAGGTGTATATCCTGTGAGCACATTGGAATAAAGAGTAATAACCCTTTTTACATTTTTACGTTTTATACTTCCATAGGAACTTGTGTAATCGACTGTTGTCAAGGCGCTGATCGGAACTTGTTTGATGGCACCAGTGGGTTCGCGAAATACTATGCGCATATTTAAAATATCAGCAAGGGTCTTTCTTTGTAATTCATTATTTCTTAACTGGATCTTGTATTCATCTTTGTCGTCTTTAATTTTAGATACCTCTCGACCAAATAAAGCAGTTCGTATTTGCAATCCTATTTGTCCTGTGGTAACGCCTTCGATCATTGCCCGTTCCCTGTCAATCGTGAGTGTGATTTCAGGATTTGTGAGATCAACATCAAGCTTCAATTCTTCAACTCCAGGAACCTGCACACTATCGAGATAGTTCTTGAGTGCTATCCCTGTTTTGGTAAGATTGTCAAAATTTTCACTGGTGATTTCGATATTGACTGGAGATTCCGTTGGGGGCCCGTTACTCTCCTGGTCAACAGAAATCTCTGCGCCTGGTATTCCTTTCATTGCATTGCGAATTGAGTCTAGGTATGGCGTAGTTGCTCGTCCATGTCTTTTCTCGAACTCAACAAACGATACCTGGATCCGCCCGAGGTTTGGCCTGGTGCTCCTGTCGCCGCTTCGTGGATCTGAAGCTCCAACCGCCACGTTAGAGATTACGCTTTCAACAATGGGGTTGGGTTTATTATTATTCCCCGTTAATACTTTGGTCACTCTTTTTTCAAGCAGATTGGTAATAGAATCAGTATAACCTACGCTGGTGCCAACAGGCATTTTTATATATACATAAATAAAATTGGGATCACCGTTAGGGAAAAAAACCACTGGTACTTTACGCAATGCAAAAAATAAGATTGTGAAAATGAATAGGCCAAAAGTGCCCAATAAAAGATAAACGGGCTTCCATCCATTCAAAGCCCAACGCAGTAATTTCTCATATCGATGCATAATCGCAGGCAATACATTATGCTGAAATTTATTAATGGCTCCTTCTAGTAAATATTTGTTCAATACCATGAGTAGCGCAAAGAAAATCAACAGGTTCCCAAAAAAAGTCATACCGGCAAAATCAAGCAATACTCCTGCACCAATAAATATCCAGAACAACGGTTTCTTAAAAACATCAGATTTTTTTGGCTTCCTGTTTACTTCCGGGTGGTTCATAAAATCAACTGCGAATACAGGATTCATTATGAAGGCAACTATGAGCGAAGCGCCAAGTGTAAAGATCAGCATCGTAGGGAGGTAGATCATGAACTTACCGATAATTCCTGGCCAGAATAGTAATGGAAAAAATGGAGCCAGCGTAGTTAATGTTCCTGCTAAAACCGGGTACCATACTTCACCTGCTGCTATCCTTGCAGAAAATTCCGAGGTGTATTTACCTTTACTCTCCACAAATATCCTATGTGTATTTTCAATTACTACGATCGCATCATCCACTATAATTCCCAAACCAAAGAGTAATGCGAAAAGCACAATAAAATTAAGTGTAACATCAGATCCTGTAATGAGGTCAGCGGCTGGTAAAAAGAGAAACGCAACAAACATACTAAGCGGTACGGAGAGCGCTACGAAAAATGCATTGGTAACACCCATGAAAAACATAAGGATGATTAATACCAGCACGAAACCGATAACAATAGAATTAACCAGGTCGTTAAATGAGGTTCGTGTTGCTTTACTTTGATCCCCGGTAATTTCCACTTGAAGCTGCGGAGGAAACAATTCACCTTTCATTTCTTCAATTGCAGTTTTAACGCCATCAGAGGTTTCAATCAGGTTCTCTCCTGCTCTTTTTATAATACTCAGTGTTACAACATTCTTTCCATCAAGCCGGGAATAACTCTCCCTTTCTTTCATGGTATCTTTTATTTCCGCAATATCCTTGAGATAGATCGGTGCACCAGAGGTATTTCTTACTATAATTTGCCGAAGATCAAATTCAGTTTTAAACTGTCCTTTTACCTGCAAGGTTTGCTTCATATTTCCGACTTCAAGTAAGCCTCCCGATATATCTGCATTCTCTCTTGCAACTGCATTTGCAATGTCATCAAAAGTGACATTGGCGCTTTGCATTTTGAAATTGTCAACATTGATCTGGAACTCCCTTTCAGGTGCTCCTATAATATCCACCCTCGTGATCTGCGACATTTCCTCAAGCTTATCTTTAGTATCATCTGCATACTCTTTGAGTTTAGTCATGTCGAAATCACCACTGAGATTTACAAACATGATTGGTATCTCGGAGAAGCTAACCTCCTGTACATTTGGCTCTTCCGTAAGATCTGTTGGAAGATCTTTTTTAGCCTTGTCAACAGCGTCCTTGGTTTTTTGTAACGCCACTTCCACTTCTACATCTGTATCAAATTCAACAATGATCGCGGCAAAATCCTGTAATGAGGTACTTGTTATCTTTATAATTTTGGCACCGGTGATACTTTTCACTTCTTTCTCTATCACCCTGGTTACAAGATTCTCCATGTCTTTAGGAGAATTACCAACATACACAGTCTGTATATAAATTTGAGGAATTACGATGTCGGGGAATTGCTCCTTGGGTAAGGTCATAAACTGGAATATCCCCCATAGTGACACGATTAGGACCGACAAGTATATGGAAGTCTTATTTCGTATAGACCAGGTAGTTGGGCCAAATTCTTTGAACTTTGTTTTTAATTTATCGATTGCGCTCATAAATTCTTAGTTTATTTTTTTCCATATTTAATGGAACCCGTTGCCTTGGATGTCCCGGCTCGTTCTGTTTGATCCCGGACCAGTATCGTTTGTTAATTACCTGTATTTGTATTAATGGGTTGCCCATCGTATAATCCCTGGAAACCTTCCGTGATCACCAGGTCCCCGATTTTTAAACCCTGCCTGATCTCTATTTTATCACTATAAAATTCTCCGATCTGCACCGCCCTTTTCCGGGCCATCATTTTTTCACCTTCTTTACTAGCCACAAGTACAAACTTACCTTTCTCATCTGTTTGCAAAGTGTTTAATGGAACTACAATTGCATTGGGAGAAGAATAATCGAGTATCCGTACCAGTGCTATCTGGTTTGGTTTTAAAACTGCATCTGCAGGTATTCTTGCTTCAGCAACAAAACCCCGGGAAGACGCATCTATTGATGCACTAATAAGAGAAATACTGGAAGAATATTTCTTATTGATATCGGGAACAACTATTTCTATTGGTGTCCCTTTTCTTACTTTGGATAAATAATTTTCCGGAACATTCGTCACAACTTTTAAATTACTGGTGTTGACGATCTTTATCAATGGAGCACCCGGAACAAAAGTTTCACCCACATGAATATTTACTTCTTCCGCAACTCCTGATACATTGGCGTAAACATTACTTTGGCTTACCTGCTCCTGGGCAAGTTTTACATTTTCTCCCATAGCCCTTAGTTGACTTTCGAGGCTTTCAACATTTGTCTTTGCCTGGAGGAGTTGCACTTCTGTTCCAATGTTTTGATCCCAAAGATTTTTCTGACGCTGGTAAACACTTTTAGCAAGGTCGAGTTGATTTCTCACAGAGCCCATGCTCTGGCGGGCAGCAGCCACTCCTTGCCTTGCCAGGGCATCATCCAGCTTTGCTATTAATTGTCCTTTACGAACATTGTCACCTTCTTTTATGTACAAAGCTCTAACCTGCCCGCCTTGCCCCCTTGGTGTTATATATGAAATATTTTGAGCATCAACCTTACCCTGGAGATCAATATAGTGACTGAAATTTTCCTGGACCACTGATATCCATGCCACCAGCTTTGATTTTGCAATCTTGCCCGAACCAGTATCAAGTTTTGCGATTTCAATTTCCAACGCTTTTACTTTCCCATCGATAGTTGCTTTCTCCGACTTCAGTTTCAGAAGTTCTGATTTTTTATCATTTAAAACTGATACTCTTTCTTTCTTGCTTGCATTACCACATGATGCTGCAAGCAACACAAATGCGAATAATAAACTTAGCCTGGTAATTTTTTCCATGATATTTATTATGAAGGATTTGTTATGATTTCTTCTATATTTTAAACAACTTATTTCAATTTTACTATTTCTCATGCTGCAATACTATTGAAGCTTCCCCGTGGCGCGCTGGTAATCTATTTTTGCAATAATGGCATCATATAAGGAAGCATAGTAATTATTTTGAGCAACCCTCAACTCAGTTTGGGCTGTGTATATTTCAAGATTGCTACCCAGGCCCTGATCATATTTTAGTTTAGTTGTGCTGAAAACTTTTTCTGCCAGCCCTATGTTTCTCTTTTGAGCATCAAGTGTCAGGATTGCTGTCTTCATATGCAACCTTGCTTGCTCTACATCGCTATCAATGGATTGTTGCAACTGAGAAAGATTATTTGACAGGCGCTGTACTTCCAGTTTTGCTTTACTGATCCGTGCATTCCTGGCACCACCCTCAAATATTGGTACAAACATTCTTACTCCCACAAATGAGGAGGTAAAATATGTTCCTTTGAAAAAATCAAATCTCTCCCGCTGTGCATTCTTGCTATAATTTGCAGAAAGCGTTATTGTAGGAATCTTGCTTAACTGGAAGCTTTTAACATTAAACTGGTTCAGTTGCTTTGCTATCGATAATAACTGCACTTCTTTTCGGTCATCGTAATTATAACTTTCATCAAGAATATTGCTCTTGATTTCATCTTCGGATAAGGTATCCGTTAGGTTCAGGATATCTTTTTGCGGCATGGCCATTAAAAATTTCAATGCAGCTTTACCTACTTCAATTTGGTTCTCCGCTTTAAGTTTTTCTGTTTTGATATTGTTCAGCTGTACTTCCACTTTATCTACATCCAGTTTTTCTGCAAATCCATTTTTATAAATCTCCCTGGTATCACTAAATAATTTTTCAAACCGAGCGATGTTTGCATCAAGGCTTTCGATCTGCTTCCTGCCCACCACAAGCTGGTAATATATTTTATAGATATTCGTCCTGATCCCTTCTTCAGTAACTTCTACCGCTTTGGTAACATAATCTATAGTGGCTTTCCTTGCCAACAAGCCTACAAATACCTGCCCGTCGAAAAGAAGTTGACTGGCATCAATGCCGGCGCCTGCCGAATACTTCGAGCCAAATTGCGCCTGTACAAATCCAAAATCCGCAGGTGCTACTATCGGGCTGCCGCTACCATTTTTCACACCCTGGTCTACTAATACACCATATGTGCTCGCCGCAATAAAGTTTGGAAATGTTTGCGTGGCTACGTTGGGGTTATACCCAATGTTTACGCTGCCGCTCAGCTGTGGATAAGCTGCAGCAGTGATCTCCTTATTTGTTTGACGCTGTACCTGGATATCGAGCAACGCATTCTTGACCTGTACAGAATTTTTTATCGCATAATCAACCGCCTGCTTTACACTTAGATTATTAACCTCCTGCGCGCTTGAAGCTTGTGTAGCAATGAGGATCACCAATGTGGCCAGCAATGCTTTAATCCTGTTTCGTTCCATCTTGTTTATCTATTTTAATTCTTTCCTGTTGATATTTAATAATGAGTCTATGCCCTTTTAGATTGGCGATGCCGAAGAGAAAATGTTCGATGATCTGTTGCTCCACAACAACTATGTTCACTTTATTGCGTGGAAATATATCCTGGTTAAAAGACATCATCATAGTTTCCAACCTCACCTTACTTACAACATCCACATCCAACTCAGACCGGTAATAGCCTTCATTGATACCGCGCCTGAGGTTTTCCCTTATATTCTTTAGAATGAACTCATGCTTATGCTGAAGAAATTGCAGGTACGCTTTCGGATGATTTCTCTCCAGGTCATAAAATATAGAAGGATTAAGGCTTTCAAATATTTCTTTCATCATCTCCATAATAAGAAACACTTCATGAATGGCATTTTTTGCAAGCTTACTATCTCTTGAACAACTTCCCTGGTTATGCGATATAATATGCCCTATCACCGCTTCTACAAGCTCATCCTTATCGGCATACGATTGGTAAATGGTCTTTTTTGAAATACCAAGCTGTGTGGCAATTTCATCCATTGTAATCGAGCGGATGCCGTACTTACGAAACAATTCTTCCGCCTTTTGTTTTATCCTGTCTCTTATCTCCATAATAATTGAATCGGGGCAAAACTATGGAAACTTTTATCGTTACCAAAGTTTCCGATAAAAAAAAGCAGCAGATAAGGAAAATTTAATATTGATGGTTATTAAAAGAGATGAACGGTTTATTTTTTTCGATTGACCTACATTCCGAAACTCCCGGTTGAGGTATAATCACTAAGTAGCGAGACTGTCAACAGACAGAGATTAAAGTATCTTTGCCCAAATATTCCCAGATGAACCCCATATTTGATTACAAAAAAGCCCTTCAATATTTTCTCCAGGGCTTGCTCATTCTATCCCCCGTTACAATCACGGTTTATGCATTTTATATAGTTTTTGATAAAATAGATAGCATCCTTCGCCCCGCTATCAATATTCCCGGTCTGGGATTTATTATTATCATCGGATTTGTGATCCTGGTGGGTTACCTGAGTTCCTTCTTTGTGATGGCACGCATTCTTTCCTTATTTGATAAACTGCTTGACAGAACGCCGGGAATAAAACTGGTTTATTCTTTTGTAAAAGATTTTTTTGAAGCTTTCGCCGGAAACAAAAAGAAATTTACCCAGAGCGTATTGGCAAATATTGATGATGTGGATGTATGGCGCGTAGGCTTCGTAACACAGGATGATATGCAGAAATTCGAGCTTGAAGGATATGTTGCGGTGTATGTTCCACTTGCCTATTCGGTGGCAGGAAATGTATACATCATACCGAGGTCCAGAATACGTCCCATCACCAATATCAGCCCGGCACAGAGTATGAAGTTTGCGGTAAGTGGCGGTGTGACTGATGTGGTAGAGATCAGTTGATAGGCAGTTGGCAGTTGGCAGTGGCAGTAGCAGTAGCAGTAGCAGGGGCAGTGGACAGTGGACAGCGATGCCAATCATTTTCGACCTTCATAATTCATTGCCTGGGTCTATTACAATGGATTGCTTATTTTTAAGAAAATTTGCGGATGATTAAGAAGCTTACTTTAATTATTTCTTTACTATTGATTTATACCCAATCTTTCTGCTGGGGATTTTATGCACATAAGAAAATAAATTACTTTTCTGTTTTTCTTTTACCGCCGGAGATGATGGTTTTATATAAGCCCAATATCGGTTGGTTAGCTGAGCATGCTATTGATCCTGATAAGAGGAGGTATGCAGTAGTGGAAGAAGGTCCCAGGCACTATATTGATATTGATAAGTATGGTTCGTATCCTTACCCGGATCTGCCTCGTAAATGGTCTGATGCAGTAGAAAAATATACTTTAGATACATTGATGGCGCACGGGATAGTTCCATGGCATGTCCAGGTGATGTTGTCGAGACTAACAGATGCATTTCGCGAAAAGAATTTTGCAAAGATCATGAAGAACAGTGCTGAGATCGGGCATTATATTTCAGATGCACATGTACCCTTGCACGCGAGTAGCAACCATAATGGGCAACACACTGGTCAAAGAGGCATTCATGGATTCTGGGAAAGCCGTGTGCCAGAACTGTTGGCAGAAAAAGAATTTGATTTTTTTATTGGTAAAGCCAGCTACATTAAAAATCCCGGAGAATTTATTTGGGGAAGGGTGCTGGAAAGTGCACAGCAAGCGGATTCTGTTCTTTTATTCGAAAGACAGCTAACAGCAGAATTTTCCCCGGATAAAAAATTCGCTTTTGAAAAACGAAATAATATAACAATAAGACAATACTCAACTGAATTTACCGTCGCTTTCAACAAGAAATTAAACGGTATGGTGGAAAGAAGGATGCGGCAATCCATACTGGCCATCGCCAGTTTTTGGTATACGGCCTGGGTCAATGCCGGCCAACCTGATCTGAAAGGAATGGTATCGCAGAAATTTTCAGAAAATGAACTAAAAGAATTTAACGAACTAAATGAAAGTTGGAAAAATCCTGCCGTTAAAGTCAGGGAGCATGAAGAGTAAACAGCTCCTTTTCCATTCATTGCACATAATTAAACCACCGCAGTCTCAATTTTAGAATTTTCCTGAAAATCATTGATTAGTTTTGCGCCTGGTTTTAATTAGCATCACCTTAATAATATCGGCAGTTGGTACATAATTTTAATGCGGGGCCTTCGATCTTACCAAAAGAGGTTTTTGAAAAGGCTGCCCGTGCAGTAGAAAACTATAACGAAACTGGCTTATCGATTCTTGAACTGGGCCATCGTACTTCCACATTCCAGGCAGTAATGGATGAGTCCCGGACACTTGTTCGTGAGCTGATGAACCTGGATAGCGATCATGAAATCCTGTTCCTTCATGGAGGGGCAACTACACAATTTATGCAGGTACCCATGAATCTTCTTAACGAAAAAGATTCTTCGGCTTATTCAGATACTGGTGTATGGTCAGGTAAGGCCATTAAAGAAGCAAAGCTTTTTGGTAAAGTAGAAATTTGTTGCAGTGGAAAAGATGCAAACTATTTCACTCTGCCAAAAGACTTCGCTGTTCCAAATGATGCGACATATTTCCATATAACGACTAACAATACAATTCATGGAACCCAGTGGCAAAACATCCCTCGTGTAAGTATTCCGATGGTGGCAGATATGAGCAGCGATATCCTCAGCCGGCAGATGGATTTTAATTCTTTCGACCTGATCTATGCGGGGGCCCAAAAAAATGTAGGTGCAGCCGGAGTTAACCTGGTGGTGGTAAATAAAAATATTCTTGGAAAGGTGAATCGGCCGATACCAACCATCATGGATTATCAAAATCATATCCGAGAAGGTAGTATGCTAAACACGCCACCTGTTTTTGCCGTATATGTATGCATGCTTACGCTACGATGGTTGAAAGCACAGGGAGGCGTAGAGGCCATCGAGAAGCTCAACAAGGAAAAGTCAGCATTACTTTATAAAAGCATAGATGAGAATCCATTATTCAGGGGCACGGTGGCCACTGAGGATAGGAGTAAAATGAATGTTTGCTTTGTACCGGTGAATCCTGCTCACGAAGAACCGTTTCTAAAATTTACAAAAGAGAATGGCATAATTGGAATCAAAGGTCACCGTTTGTCTGGTGGATTCAGGGCTTCACTATACAATGCGATGCCAATATCGAGCGTAAAGGTATTGGTTGAATTAATGAATGAATTTTCGCACAAAAAAGGCTGACCTGTATTGAGCAGGAATTGCAGGTACTTGACGTCCAAAAATTTAGTAAGTTTAAAAATAAAGAGACAAGGAATTAGAATGTGAACAAGTCGAATAAAAATTTTAGCCCAAATTTTTTCCAGGATAAATCGAGGGCAGGGGATCCATTTTTTTTAAAAACAAGATGATCAAAATAAGTCCATTCAAAGCATTAAGACCAGAAGCACAATTTGCCAAACAAGTTGCAGCAAGGCCATATGATGTATTAAATAGTAAGGAAGCAAAGATTGAGGCACAGGGAAATCCCAGTTCTTATTTGCATATCACAAAAAGTGAGATTGACCTTCCTGAAAATACCGACCCATACGATAAACAGGTTTATGAAAAAGCAAAAGAAAACCTGGAAGCATTTATAAGTAGAAATATTCTTTTCAGGGAGAATAAGCCTTGCTATTATATTTACCGCCTTATTATGCCGGGTCCGCTAGCTAACGGCTTAGCTCATACGCAATCCGGGCTAGTTGCCGGAAGCAGTGTAAGCGATTACGAGAATGGGTTGATTAAGAAACATGAATTCACAAGGCCCGATAAAGAACAGGATAGGATCAACCATATTATGACCACCGGTGCTCAAACTGGTAATGTATTCCTTGCGTATAGAGAGGTTGAGCAAATTGACATCCTGATAGAAAACTGGCAGAAGGAAAGAAGCGCGGTATATGATTTTACAGCTGACGATGGCATCCAGCATACGATCTGGATAATTAATGATGAAGCCACTATCGCAAACATTTCAACTTTATTTACAAAGTATGTATCGCATAGTTATATAGCCGACGGACACCACAGGGCAGCATCTGCGGCTAAGGTTTGTACCGCACTTGAAGGCGATGCCGCCCCGGGATCAGAGATTTTCCTGACCACATTATTTCCGGCGAACCAGTTAAAAATAATGGATTACAACCGGGTTATCAAGGACCTCAACGCGCATGATGCGGAAACATTCCTGCAGAAAGTAGGTGAAAAATTTGAGGTTGAGTCCTCAGCAATTGCAGTACAACCTGTTAAACTACACGAATTTGGGATGTTTCTCAACAATAGTTGGTACAAATTGACTGCAAAGGAGGGCACATACACTACTGATCCTATTGGCGTCCTCGATATTTCGGTTTTGCAAAATCATCTTCTTTCACCCATACTTGGAATAGGTGATCAACGTACTGATAAGCGAATTGATTTTGTTGGGGGCATACGCGGAGTACAGGAATTGGAAAAAAGAGTGGGCAGCGGAGAAATGGCGGTGGCCTTTAGCATTTTCCCTGTAACAATTCACCAATTGTTTGATATTGCAGATAGTGGAAATGTAATGCCACCAAAAAGCACCTGGTTTGAACCTAAATTAAGGGATGGACTGCTTACACACCTCATCAATGGTTAATTACTAATTGTTAATTGTTAATGAGGGCAGCTCTAGCCACAATTAGCTCGTTATATTTGTAAAGGGACCTGCCATACTGGTCTCTTTTTTTAATTTATATCATGAGTAAATTTTACCTGTTATTATCGTTTCTTTTTGCTTGTACTTTTTTTAACGCTCAGTCGCAGGATGTGAGCCAATTGCAGGAAACCGCAAAATCGTTTACCCGTCAGGGTGACTACACAAATGCAATCCTTGTTCTCAACCGCGCCTACCAGCAAGAGCCCTCCAATCTAGATATAGGCAAAGATCTCGCGCTTAATTATTATTTCCAGAGAGATTATGCAAGAGCAAAGGAGATCATTGATCTATTACTCGATAAGGATGAGGTTGATGACCAGGTTTACCAGGTAGCTGGCAATATTTATAAATCGCTCGACCTGCCGAAAGAGTGCGAAAAAATTTATAAAAAAGGTATAAAGAAATTCAGGAAAAGTGGTGGCTTGTACAACGATTATGGTGAATTACTTTGGAGCCAGGGCAATATTGAAGCTATTCGCCAGTGGGAAAAGGGAATCGAATTAGATCCAAATTTTGCAGGCAATTATTATAATGCTTCGAGATATTATTACTTTTCATTTGATAAAGTATGGACTGTTATTTATGGCGAGGTTTTCATTAACATGGAATCACTCACCGGGCGAACTGTTGAAATGAAAGGAATACTTTTAGAAGCTTACAAAAAATTATTCATGGAACAGGATCTTTTGAATAATAATAATAAACAAAAAAATGCATTTATAGCGGCAGTACTTACAAGTATGAATAAGCAAAGCAATATCGCTTCATCTGGAATTAACCCCGAAACGCTCACCATGATCAGAACCAGGTTTATACTGGACTGGGCCGAAACTGGTGCAAAAAAATTTCCTGTCAGATTATTTGAATATCATAAGCAACTTTTGCAGGAAGGTATGTTTAATGCCTATAATCAATGGCTCTTTGGTATTCCTCAAAACCTTGTTGCTTACCAGCGATGGACCAGCACACATACAGATGAGTACAATGAATTCAATAATTTTCAAAAAGGCCGCATTTTCAAAATCCCTGAAGGTCAATTTTACCAAGTAAGCAAATAGTACTTCATATCTATTGTCTGAACTGTGACTCTTGTGATTATTTGATTACCATAAATAATTAAATCATTGAAATCAAAAGAATCAAATTAATTATCTTTCAACCGATTTCCATTGAGGTGATCAGAAAATTCTTCGTTCTTTTTTTACAAAATAAAAAGCTAGTTTTTCCTAACTGTAAATTGTTTACTTTGTACATAATGATAGACTGCCGCAAT
The DNA here is from genome assembly GCA_046595095.1 of Chitinophagaceae bacterium. GTDB lineage: Bacteria > Bacteroidota > Bacteroidia > Chitinophagales > Chitinophagaceae > Ginsengibacter. The sequence continues at coordinate 9,109 of JBKJPO010000491.1, read as the reverse complement.
TAACCAGGTTTGATAAGATAATTGAAGAAATATGGAGCAAGAAGAATTTTTCAAATTAAGAATGTTTGATTGCATTGAAAAGCAACTTCAAGACAATCCATTGGAAGACATGCTTTCGGGAAAAGAAAATGGGACCTGGAAGAAATACAGTACTAGAGATGTGACTGAAATAGTGAATGATCTGAGTGCAGGTTTATTATCACTTGGGATCAGTACTGGTGATGGCAGTGCAGAGGGTCGGGATAAGATCGCTCTTCTTTCCAAAAATCGTCCTGAATGGCTCATGCTCGACCTTGCAGTTCAGCGCATAGGCGCTGTGCTCACCCCGATATATCCAACTATTAATCTTAATGAACTTGAATTTGTACTTACTGATGCGCAGGTAAAACTTGCATTTGTAAATGATGAGGACCTATATCATAAAATAAATAGCATTCGGCATAAAATGCCATGGTTGAAAAATGTTTATTGTTTTGAGAAGGTAGAGGGTGCCAACCACTGGAAAGAAATTTGTGCAGGAGCTACCCATGAATTTCACCAGGAAGCAAAAAACATTTCATCGTCAATAAAAGCCGAAGACCTTGCAACAATTATTTATACTTCCGGTACAACGGGTACGCCTAAGGGTGTAATGTTATCTCACCGGAATATTGTGAGTAATGTATTTTGCTCTCTCCCCGCATTTCCTCCCGGCAACAATTCAAAAGCTTTAAGTTTTCTTCCGCTGAATCATATTTTTGAAAGAATGGTAAGCTACCTGTATATGTTCAGGGGCACCTCGATATATTATGCAGAGAGCCTTGAGACCATTGGCGATAATCTGAAGGAAGTGCAGCCAAATCTTTTCACAACAGTACCGAGATTATTGGAAAAAGTTTATGACAAGATCATGGCGAAAGGGACTCAACTTTCAGGGATAAAGAAGAAGTTATTTTTTTGGGCGCATGAATTGGCAACAAAGTTTGAGCTAAATAAAAGCCAGGGATTCTGGTATGACACTCAACTGGCAATAGCAAATAAAATTATTTTTAATAAATGGCGCGAAGCATTGGGCAATAATATCACGTGCATTGTAACGGGCGGTGCTGCATGCCAGGTTAGGTTAATCAGAATCTTTACTGCTGCAAAGATTGCAATCATGGAGGGCTATGGTTTAACCGAAACTTCGCCTGTAATATGCGTAAATCGATACGACGAAAAAAACAGGATGTTTGGAACGGTTGGGCCTCTAATTAAATACGTGGAAGTTAAAATTGCGGATGATGGAGAGATACTATCGAAAGGTCCGAACATTATGATGGGGTATTATAAACGACCCGACCTCACTTCAGAAGCATTCACAGACGACGGGTGGTATAAGACCGGGGATATCGGGATGATGGTGGATAATAAGTTTCTGAAAATTACTGATCGCAAAAAAGAAATGTTCAAAACCAGCGGGGGTAAATATGTAGCGCCACTAATGATCGAAAACAGATTAAAAGAATCAAAATTCATTGAAAACCTGATGGTGATTGGCGCAGAACGCAAATATGTAGGGGCATTGATTATTCCATCTTTTCCCAACTTAAAAGAATGGTGCCGCACAGAAAATATTCCTTACGCCAGTAATGAAGAAATAATTCATAATGAAAAAGTAAAAGATCTTTATCGCGACCTGGTAGAAAGTTTCAATAAATATTTCAACCAGGTTGAACAAATAAAAAGATTTGAGCTTTTGCCATACGACTGGACTGTGGAAAGCGGAGAGATGACCCCCAAACTAAGCCTGAAACGTAAAGTAATCCTTGAGAAATATACTGATGCTGTCGGACGTATTTATCAATAGCATTATTCTTGAAATATCTGTTGCTCATCCCTTTCTTCTACTGGAATTTTACGAATAAAATCGTCATAGTTATCATCATCATGATTACTATATGCTCCATAAGCATCCATTGAGTAACCGATCAGCCCATCTGCAGCTTCAATGAGATATAATATTGCAGAATCAGCCGGATCAGAATCACCTTCAAACCGGTAAGTCCGGATTATCTTTAACTCATCGGGGTTATATGCTTTCCCATTTCCTGTTGCGAAACCCTCAGGGGTCATCTTAAATTCATTATCCTGCCGCTTTATACGCAATTTTTCCAGCACTGAACTTAACGTAGTCATTGTTCCTGGCTTTACCATAAAAGAAAATTTATTCTGTGATTAATAGTTAGATCAATTGACTACATGCCAAATTCTATACCTGCTTTTCGGGAAATAACTAAAAAGCAACAGGCAAGTGGGTTACTTGCCTGTTTAATGATTTAAAAATTTATATAATGACTATCGTATGTTTAACCTTTGCCTCAGCTTAAATAATGCTGATTGCAGGATTAAAGAGATTCGTAGATTTTTATCTTATTGTATAAAGTTTTGCGATCAATCTTCAAAATTTCTGCTGCCTTGGTCTTGTTGAAATTCACATCTTTCAAAACATTCATAATGGTATCGTACTCTGCCTTGGCAGCTGCATCTTTTAGATCAAGATCTTTGTATGGAGTTTGGGCCTGCGATTCATGCGATGCCGAAAGGTCAGCGGTTGATCCGCTAGAATAAGAATTAGTAATTTCCCATGGCAATACTTTCGCAGATATTTTTCCTGAATTTGTGAGCAAAACTGCTCTTCTCACCACATTCCGGAATTCCCTGAGATTTCCGGGCCATGAATAATGAAGAAACATTTCACGGACATCATCATCGAAGCCTTCAATATATTTTCCTAATTCTTTATTGGTTTTATCCAGGAAAAAGTCGGCGAATAAAGGAATGTCTTCCTTCCTGTTACGCAATGCAGGCAAATTGATGGAGAATTCATTGAATCTGTGATAGAGATCTTCACGAAACTTCCCTTTTCGGTATGCATCCTGTAAATTCTCATTGGAAGCCACTATGATACGCACGTCAATATCCATTTCTTTTGTACCACCCACCCTTTTGAATTTTCTTTCTTGGATCACGCGAAGCAAGGCTGCCTGGATCTCGTATGAAAGATTAGTAACCTCATCAAGAAATAATGTACCGCCATTAGCGAGCTCAAAATGTCCATCTTTATCATTTATAGCACCAGTAAACGCTCCCTTCACATGTCCAAATAGTTCACTGCCTGCAAGTTCTTTGGAGAGTGTTCCGCAATCCATTGCCACAAATGGTTTTCCCTTCCTGTTGCTGTATTCATGGATAGTTTTTGCAATAACTTCTTTACCTGTTCCACTTTCACCGTAAAGGATAATGCTGTAATTGGTAGCAGATACAATTTCGATCTGTTTGTACAGTTGGGCTGTTTGTCCATCCTGCCCCACTAAAAATTCATTATTGCCCGAGGTTGTATAAGATCGCTTCCTTACCGGGGGAACAGTGGGTAATGCAGTAGTACTGCTGAGTACAGGTGCATTGGTAGATTTTGCAAGAGCCTTCTCAATTACACTAACGACTTCATCTGGGATTAGTGGCTTTGTTATATAGTCGAAAGCCCCAAGTTTTATGACATCAACCGCAGTTTTAATATCAGAATAACCAGTGATTATTATTACAATCGTTTGTGGGTTGATTTCTTTGATCTTCAACAACACATCCTTACCATCCTTATCGCCTAAGCGAAAATCACATAAAACAATGTCAAAATGTGCTTCAGAAAATTTAGCAATGCCTTTGCTTGCATTATGCGCAGCTTCAGCTTCATATCCTTTTTTGATGAGAAACTTACTTAATAACATACACATGTCCAGATCATCATCAATAATGAGGATTTTTTTCTTCATATTTTTCCCGGGGTATTTATGGAATACAAAATTAGTCTAAAACTTTTTGTTTTAAAGCAGGATTTGACACTTCAACCTCCTCTGTCTTAATCCAGGTGGCATATTCATTTGGAAATATCTTCCCACCATATAGTTTTGCGTAAACTTTGGTAAATTCTGCTCCTAAATATAATATAATTGAACTGTAATAAACCCAAAGCATAATGATAATTATTGATCCGGCAGCACCATAAACAGACGACAGATTACTTTTGCCAAGGTAGTATCCAATTCCGAGTTTTCCAAGAGTAAAAAATACTGCGGTAAATATGGCTCCCACAATTACATCACGCCATTTGATCTTTGCATCGGGCAATACTTTAAAAATCAAGGCATAAATAAACGTCGTTACGGCAAAAGCAAGAGTGTAATCCAGGATATTTACCAAAATCACACTGAAATCAGATGTAAATTGGCCCAGGTATTTGCTTAATGAGGCAACCAAAGCATTAAGAAGCAAGGAAACCATCATTATGAAACCAAGACTTACGATTAGTGAGAATGATAGAACCCGGTTGATTAATAATTTCATCCAGCCATGCTTGGGAGTAGCCTTCAGCCCCCAAATTTTATTTAAGGAATCCTGGATTTCTCCGAAGACCCCGGTTGCTGCTACAAAAAGTATGATGATACTTATCGTGCTGGCAAAAAAATTATTCCCTTTAATCGCACTGTTTTTAATTGTATCCTGGACTTGTATTGCTGCCTCTGCACCTACCATCCCAGAGATCTGTGCATAGACCTCGCCCTGCATAGCTTCTTTTCCAAGTAAGACGCCGGAAATGGAGAAAATAACAATGAGCATAGGAGCAAGGGCAAATACAGTATAGTACGCAAGTGATGCGCTGTATTTGAATATATCATCATTGAAAAATTCAGTAAAAACCTGCTTAATGAAAAGAAAGGTGTTGCTGATGCGTTTTCTCATAAATTAGATAACTGTTTTATACGAAGCCGTTAATTACCAAAAAAATTAACTGCCTACTTTTACGCAAGCTAAAGATTAATCCAAAGTTTATTCCCATAGGAACCCCTTAAAATTTCATAATTGTAAATAATATTTTAGTTCTGGCAAATTAATTGCCCCGATTAAAGGAAACTTATTTAAGTGGAAGCCAGGAAAACCCAGGTAAGTGCGCTAATAGTTGATGATGAGATTGATATTTGCTTCCTTCTAAGTGGAATATTGAAAAATAGCAACTTGGATTGCAGGTGCGTTAACTCTCTTGCCGAAGCAAAAAAAGCTCTCGCTCATTTCACACCCAACATATTAATAATAGACAACCATCTTCCTGATGGCCTTGGATTAAATTTTATCCGCCAGGTAAAAGAAAATTATCCTTCAGTGAGAATAATTATGATTACCGCCCATGATACGTATCCAGATAAACAAGCAGCTCTTAAAGAAGGGGTAGATAGTTTTATTGGAAAACCGTTTTCAAGAGCTACAATATCCAGTACAGTGGATCGTTTAATTAATTGATTTAGAAAGAGATGCATCTTGCTCATTTTGTAGAATTAATTCCCCAAGAAATAGGCTCAAAATTATAGATTTACTAGGCTATAGCTGTTAAGACGGTTACTTTCGGCCTAACCTAAACGCTTTTTAATTTTTGGCAAAATTTTTTGTATAAACAGTATGAACCATTTTTTCAAACTAAAAAAACTTTAAGACATGGGAAACATATTATATCTCATTGCAGTGATCCTGGTTATCATTTGGGCAGTCAGTTACTTTGGTGGATACGCTACCGGCGGAATCATTCATATCTTGCTGGTAATTGCGGTAATTGCAATCTTACTAAAAGTTATTAGAAGAGCATAATCATCATTTGGTAATTCCATTATCAATAATTACCTCTTGAAATTTTGAAATGTTATGCAGCATTGTTGGCCGGTCGGGTCTATGATCGGCCAGCAATTCTATCTTAACCAATTAGTAAAACCCTTGAAGAAAGGTGATGATACTAATATAAATATTATCACTATAGAATAAAGGTTAAAACAAGCCCTCATTTTGTTACATTGTGGGGGCTTTTTAATGCTATACCGGGCATGAACTTTAATAGTGAAACTCCATACTATATTAAGCTGGGATTCAAGCTTCTCCTGCTATGTATTTTATTTTTCATTATTTCGGCAGGGCAGTCGATACTCGTGCCTATCGCATTCTCCATCGTTTTAGGTATTCTTCTATTACCCCTGAATAAATTTCTTGAAAAGCGTGGAGTTCCACGTGTTGTAGCAATATTGATTTCTCTTACCCTTGGCTTTATTGTGATTGGAGGCGTAATCTATTTTTTATCTACCCAGATTTCAAATTTTGTTAGTGATATTCCTTCTATAAAAAAGAATTTGAATGACCACCTGCTCTCAATCCAGAAATGGGTGAGAGAAAAATTCAACATAACTTTGAGGGAACAACGGGAATACCTAAACGAAAAGCTACAGGACTCCGGAGAAAGTTATCTCAGCGATACTTTTTTCACAATAACGGAAGCATTGATGTTGCTGTTTTTTTTGCCGATCTATTCATTCCTGATCCTTTATTACCGCGACCTAATTAAAAAATTTCTCTTCGCTGTTTTCAAACAGGAACATTCAGCCAGGATTACTGCAGTGGTTGATCAGAGTAAAACAATGGTGCATAACTATATGCTGGGTCTTCTTATTGAAATGGGAATTATTGCAGTGCTAAATTCCGTTGGATTAATGATGCTTGGAATAAAGTATGCCATTTTCCTCGGGGTATTCACAGCCATCCTCAACATAATGCCATTTATTGGAATCTTCATTGGTACTTTGTTCACTATTCTGATTACGCTTACAACATCAACCAATACCAGCGACCTGGTTTGGATCGCTGTAATACTATACGTGATCCATTTTATAGACAGTAATATCCTAATGCCAAGAATTGTTGGCTCAAGGGTTAGGATTAATTCACTGGTGTCAATCATCGGAGTTGTGATCGGTGGTGCGTTGACCGGCTTATCGGGAATTTTTCTTTCAGTGCCTGCAGTGGCTTTTATAAAAATATTATGTGACCATACTGATGGCCTTAAACCATGGGGGCTGCTAATGGGTGATGCTGATACGAGCATAGAAAAAAACCAGTTGTACTATCGGCTAAGAAATTTAAAAAGAAAGCAGTTAAAAAAGGCAGAAGATGAGGATGAGGATGAAAAAAAAGTACAAGCTATCCAGGTAGAAGGAAATCAAGGTCCTTAATATTAAGGTAAACTGCTATTTCTTTTCATCGATCCAATGTAAATGTAATGGTGAAAGTCGTTCCCTTTCCAGGCACACTATGAGGCTGAATGCTGGCTTTATGGTTGATGATAATGTTATGTGTATTCGTAAGTCCAAGACCCGAACCATTTTCCTTGGTAGTAAAATATGGTTCGAATAATTTCGAAACACCTTCTTTATCCATGCCCTTTCCATTATCTGAAATCGCAACGATACATTTATCCTCCTTAACCTGGGTTGAAAGCCGAAGCACCCCATTTTCGGGATCCATTGCTTCAATAGCATTTACCATAATATTCAGGAAAGCGATCTTAATTTTTTCAGGGTCAACCATGAGATCACAAATATTTTTCGCATAGGATTTTATCACCTTAATATTATTGAGCTTGATCCTGTCTTGTGCAAGATCAAGACTTTGATCAACGAGATCATTGGTCGAAGCTTTTTCAAAATTCAGATGAGCTGCCCTTGTTGAATTCAGCAGGTCACTTATTAATACATTTATCCGATTAGCATTACGTGCTACCATATCCAGCAAAATCTTTATTTCATCATCATGTGGTAGTTCTGTTCGTAAATGTTCGATTGCAAGGTTAATATTATTCAAGGGATTCCTCACTTCATGAGCAATCGTTCTTGAAATCCGTCCTGTAACAGCAAATTTCTCCAGGCTTTTTAATTCGAGGAGTTCTTTGTTAGCATTATCCAATTCTATTACCCTTTCTTCCAGTTCTTTCCTGAATGCTTTAGCTGAAGCATCTGATTCCTTCCGTGCTTTATTCTCCTTATTGAATGTTAGAATAGAATATACCGCAAGCAGCAAAGCAACAGTGAGTGAAGCAAAATTTATTGTTTTTATTGAATTGGAAGATTCAATTATTTGATTCTCTTCCTCAACCAATTTTTTTCTTGTATCTGCCTGCATTCTTTTTATTATTGCCCGTATTTGATCCATCACCACTTTAGCTTCCATAATGAGGGATTTTTGCTTATCATTCAACTTTTGCAAATCAGGAAAATGTTCGGCCCGCCCGGCAGCCATAATTTCGTACTTGCGATTGATTAATCCCTTGAGTGTATCCATCTGCAATTGCTGACTAGTCAATCCTACCAACTTATTAAAATTGGCTTCAGCATTTTTCTGACTGTGATTGTATGGCTCCAGGAATGTTTCATTATCAGTAAGGTAGAATCCACGCAAACCGATTTCAGCATCTTTGATATCCGAAAGCACTTTGTCCAGGTTATTGATGATGTTATTTGTCCGGTTTACGAGATCTGTCTGGATGATGAGCTGCTTGGTTGTATAAAAACTAAGCATATAAGACCCTAGCAAGAGAATAAATGCAGTAAGGTAACCCCAGCGTATCCGGTTAGCAACTTTATCTTCGATGGCAATTTTCATAATCAGTTATTGATCGGGCACATTGGAGGCAGACAGTCGAACCGGTTTCGGATCTCTCGTCGCTGATTATTAGCTATTGTGATAGTCTAAAAACAGGGTTAATCAGGAAACGATGCCAATATTACTAAAATTCTGATACAAGCAGGGGGGTTGGCAAAACTCTTACCCATAAATTACTCACTTGATAGGAATGCAATGATGAATAGCCCGGGAGAATGATGTATTGAAATGGTCTCTTCATACACTCCTTTTTTGAGGAAAGTAAAAAACTGAAAAATAAAGCCTGCCGGATGCAAGAAACAGACTTGCTGTTAAATCATTTTTTAGCTTTGTTGACCAGCCAGAGTATTATCGCAACGATCAGGACTACTATAATAATTCCAACCCACAATCCTGCTTTAAATATCCCGCCAATTACTTCACAACTGCTGACTGTTGTAAGCAAAAGCAAACATGGAAGTAGGAAATTGTTCGTTTGTTTCATAATGTTGTATTTATACTGTTTTTAAATCATATACATTAATCATTCCATTGTAATCATTCAAGAAGTTTGGGAATGTGATATGAAATAAAAAGGACAGGCTTTCAAGAACCTATCCTTTTTGAATTTAGTGCCACCAAT
>JBKJPO010000462.1:0-2849 GCA_046595095.1 Chitinophagaceae bacterium | reverse complement strand
TCTTCCCTGATCACCAGATCCACAACACTTGTTGAACCGTTTTCCAATTCACCCATGTATCAGCCGTAGTATAGATGACGGCAATGTTTGAAATCTCTTTAAAAATTACTTTTATGAAAGGGAGCGTGATCACAAAATCCACAAAACTTGTATAACCATTCCATTTTTCACCTGGGCATCAGAAGTATTTTAAATACTAACCAAATCAAGGTTTAAAAATCTCTTTAAAATTACTTGTATGAAAATAAGTCAATATTTAATGCTATGGGTGGCTTTATGTATTTCCACTGAAACCGAAGGTCAGATATGGAAACAATATTCGGATAGTGCAAAAGCTTACAGCAGCAAAAAAAATACGGACAAGGCGATTGAGTTTTACAATAATGCAAAAGAAGAATTAAGAAAAGATTCTTTAGGCACAAACACTTATGCGCAGATTTGTGAAAAACTGGGTATAGCGTTATACCGGAAGCGGAAATATAATGAAGCAGAAAAATTGCATTTAGAGGCTAAGGGAATATTGGAAAAAAATTTAGGTAAAGAACACGTTGATTATGCTTCTTGTTGTAATAATCTTGCTTTTGTTTATAGGGAAATGCAGTTGTATGAAAGAGCTGAACCGTTATGGTTGGAGACAAGGCAGATTTATAAAAAAGTGTTGGGGAATGAACATCCGGATTATGCAGGTTCCTGTTACAGCCTTGGAATATTATACCGGCGAATGGGACTGTATGATAAAGCAGAGGTAGTATGGTTGGAGGCAAAGCAAATTCGGGAAAAGATCCTTGGAAAAGAACATCCTGATTATGCTGCTTCCTGTAATTTTCTTGCCAATCTTTATGTTGACATGGGGAAGTACGAACTAGCTGAACCGTTGTTCCTGGAGTCAAAAAAGATTTTCGGAAAGGTGTTTGGAAAGGAACAACTTGAATATGCCTATTCCTGTAATAATCTTGCTGCTCTTTACTTTCGTATGGGGCAGTATGAGAAAGCGGAGCCACTCATGCTCGAAGCGAAACAAATAAGGGAAAAGATTTTGGGAAAGCAACATCCTGAATATGCTGCTTCCTGTAGTAACCTTGCTCTCCTTTATGCGCAAATGGGTCAATATGTAAAAGCAGAGCTTCTATACATTGATGCAAAACAAATACGGGAAAAAATCCTGGGGAAGGAACACCTTGATTATGCCTCTGCCTGTAATAACCTGGGACTACTTTACGTAGATATGGGTGAGTATGATAAAGCAGAGCTGCTGTACCTCGAAACAAAGCAAATACGCGAAAAAGCATTAGGAAAGAATCATGTTGACTATGCAGGCATCTGTACTAATCTTGCCGGACTTTATTCGTATATGAAGAAGTTTGAAAAAGCGGAATCGCTGTACCTGGAGGCGAAGCCAATATATGAAAAGCTTGTTGGGAAAGAACATCCGGACTATGCAATTTCATGTAGTAACCTTGCTTTTCTTTATAATGAAATGGGGAAGTATGAGAAGGCAGAGCCGCTTCATCTCGAGGCAAAGCAAATAAGGAAAAAAGTATTAGGAAAGGAGCATCCACATTATGGTGCAAGCTGTAATAAACTGGCCAATCTTTATTGGAGGTTGCATCAGCCTTTGCGGGCGGAGCAGGAGTTTAAAGAATTATTTTCTGCTAATGTTTATAACCTGTTTTCGGTTTTTCAATTTACCAATGAAAATGAAAAAATGGATTTTATAAAAAATGTTTTGGGTTCAGGTAATATGGTATACTCTTTTTATGTAGCCGAAAAACTAAAATCTGAACATCCTTATTCTCTTTCCCTATTCCATCGTAATCTTATTCTTTCCTCTTCACAGGCTTTAAAGAAGCAGGTATTTTTTGCTAACGATTCCACATTAACAAATAAATATAATGAATGGGTAGATTTAAAGAAATCGCTCTCGGATATTTATTCTAAGCCAGTTGATGAACGCAAAGAAGATATTCCTAAAATTGAAGAGAAAGCTGGTCAACTGGAAAAAGAACTTACCCGCCTTTCTTCTTCTTTCAAAACCGAACAGCAGCAACAAAATATCACATGGCAAACCATTCACAAAAATTTGAAAGCGGGTGAAACGGCAATTGAATTTGTTGAGTTTGAATATAACGATGGCAAACGCCAGACCGATTCTATTTTTTATATCGCATTGGTTATTCGCAAGGACAAACCCTTGCCTGAGCTGATTACACTTTTTGAAAAAAAGCAACTGGCATATTTAATGGCAAATACCGGCAAAGATGTAACTTCTCTGTACGCCATGGGTGAAGGCAAAGGCGGACAAGAAAATAATAATAATTCAGCAAAGACAATTTATCAACTTCTCTGGAAACCCCTGGAAAAATATCTTGCAGGTATCAACAAAATATACTTTGCTCCGGCAGGCCTGTTGCACCGAATCTCTTTTGCTGCAGTGCCAGTGAATGGCAGGCAAGTGCTAAGCGATAAATATCAACTAGTTCAATTGAATACGACCGCTTCTGTAGCAAACCTGGCTGCCTTTGCCATTTCTGCTTCCGATAAGCTTGCTTTGTATGGGGGCATTAATTACCAGGCTGATTCTTCGGCTTTAAAAAATGCGGTAATTAGTTATGCAGTAGCTAATGCAAATACGCGTTCTCTTCCTGAAGATCTTGTACGGGGTAATGTATGGGAAGAACTTTTGGGCACACAATCGGAAATTGATGGAATTCAAAAAGAATCTTTAAATAAGTTTTCAATTTCTGTTGTCTCAGGTATCAATGCTTCAGAAGAATCTATAAAAGCTTTGAATGGTAAAGCTTCTCCTGCCGTACTTCATATTGCAACACATGGCTTCTTCTTCCCTGATC
>JBKJPO010000382.1:0-8961 GCA_046595095.1 Chitinophagaceae bacterium | reverse complement strand
TCGTAAAATACAATTAATACAAATACCGAACGCTTTTTAAAAAACGTCATAATAAAATATATTAATGTTTTATTATAAGTGGCATCGGAATTCAAAATTCTTCTACGTAGATTTGCCTAAGATCCATGAAATGCCAGCGTATGAGTACGCTAACCCCGTTTACCTGCACTGCGGCATTTCATACCATCTTTAAACCCCAGCATTCATGAATATTCTCCTACTTGGATCAGGAGGCCGCGAGCACGCCTTTGCCTGGAAGATTAGCCAAAGCAAACTTTGTACAAAACTTTTTAGTGCACCAGGTAATGCTGGTACATTAGAATTTGGTAAAAACCTTGATCTTGATGTAAATAATTTTGAAGGTATTGGAAAAATCTGCAAAAAAGAAAAGATCGACCTTGTTTTTGTAGGGCCGGAAGAACCCCTGGTTAATGGCATTTATGATCATTTCAAAAATAAGTCATCACTTAAACATATTATAGTGATTGGGCCTTCGGCAAAAGCTGCACAACTGGAAGGCAGTAAGGCCTATGCTAAGGAATTTATGCAACGGCATGCGATACCTACAGCGATCCACAGGGAGTTTGACGTCAGGAATTATGAAGAAGGATTGGCCTATATTAAAAATCATTCATTACCTGTTGTTTTAAAAGCAGATGGCCTCGCTGCGGGAAAGGGGGTTTTGATTTGTACCAATCATATCGAAGCTATGAGCGAGTATGAGTTAATGATTCAGGATGCAAAATTTGGAGATGCTGGTAAGAAAGTTGTGGTTGAGGATTTTTTAGATGGAATAGAAATGAGCGTGTTTGTACTCACTGACGGGAATACCTATGTGCTGCTTCCGGAGGCGAAAGATTATAAGCGTATAGGCCTTGGCGATACAGGCCTTAATACGGGCGGTATGGGAGCTATAAGCCCTGTGCCATTTGCTGATAAAGTTTTTATGGATAAAGTCATCACTCGAGTAATTGAGCCAACAATCAAAGGCCTTAACCTGGAGCAACTGGAATATAAGGGGTTCATATTTTTTGGAATTATTAACGTGAAAGGGGATCCATTTATAATTGAATATAATTGCCGCATGGGCGACCCGGAAACTGAAGTTGTTTTGCCGAGGCTTGATAATGACCTGCTCGAACTTTTTATTGCAACTTCAGAGGGAAGGCTAAGCGAAATTAAAGTGAATATTAATCCACTCCATGCTGCGACTATTGTAGCCGTTAGTGGGGGATATCCCGGCGATTATAATAAAGGAGTAGTGATCGATTTTGGTTACATGCACAACCCACAGGCCATGGATGCAATAAATGACAACTCACTGCTTATCTTCCATGCAGGAACAAAACAGGAAAATAGCGAAGTGGTTACAAATGGAGGGAGGGTTCTCGCCATCACAGCAACAGGCACCACCACCCAACAAGCCGTAGACAATGCCAAGGGCTTGCTTTCACAGATCTATTTCGACGACATGTATTTCCGCCGGGATATCGGTTTTGAATTCCTGGATCAGGCAGTCAAAGATTAAGGCGGGTGTACTAAGAAAATTCATAACCCGCCGGGAGAAGAAGCATATCTTTTAAACCAGATTGCGATAAGAAGATTCGTTAAAATAAAGAGGATAAAATTTCGTTTTCATATCAATGGTTCCAATGAAAGGTGGAATCAGGCATTTCCCGGATTTCGGAAGCATTTGCCAAAATCTTTAAAAACGATTAAAACTCAACTATTTGTCATTGGTAAATCAAATAATTTCCTACAACTTTGCATGCATTAAATTACATTTTAATTCTCTCAATAAATAATGGGTCTTTTCAATTTTTTGACACAGGAAATAGCAATGGATCTGGGTACTGCCAATACCCTGATAATTTATAATGATGAAGTTGTAGTAAACGAACCATCAATCGTAGCGCTCGATCGCAATAATCCCAAGAATATATTAGCCGTTGGTAAGAAAGCACTAATGATGCACGAAAAAACGCATGAAAGCATCAGAACTGTCAGACCTTTGAAAGATGGTGTGATAGCGGATTTCAATGCTGCCGAGTTAATGATCAGGGAGATGATCAAAATGATTTTTCCTAAAAAACCATGGTTTCCTCCCAGCTGGAGAATGATGATTTGTATTCCCAGCAGCATCACAGAAGTGGAGAAACGCGCAGTGAGAGATAGTGCCGAACAGGCTGGTGCAAAGGAAGTGTACCTGTTGCACGAACCTATGGCAGCCGCTCTTGGTATCGGGATAGATGTTGAAGAACCGGTTGGCAATATGATCATAGACATTGGTGGTGGAACAACCGGAATTACTGTAATCGCATTGGCAGGGATCGTTTGCGATCAGTCTATTAGAATCGCAGGTGATGAATTTACAGCAGATATTATGGAGGCACTTCGCCGTTATCATAGCTTACTTATTGGTGAGCGTACTGCCGAACAGATTAAAATCCAGATCGGTGCTGCAATGAAGGACCTGGAAAATCCTCCGGATGATATCCCGGTTAATGGCCGAGATCTAGTGACCGGCATCCCTAAACAGATACAGGTTAGTTACCAGGAAATTGCAGAAGCACTCGACAAATCTATTTTCAAAATTGAGGAAGCAATCCTGAAGGCACTGGAAACTACTCCACCCGAACTGGCTTCTGATATTTACCGCAGGGGATTGTACCTTACCGGTGGCGGCGCTTTGCTCCGTGGTCTTGATAAGCGGCTGAGCGCTAAGATCAAACTTCCTGTACATATTGCCGACGACCCGCTGAAAAGCGTAGTGCGTGGTACAGGTATCGCATTAAAACATTATGACAGGTACCCTTTTGTTATGCGATAATCGACTCAAACATTTTAATTTTATTGCTCCAGATTTCTCATAGATCAAATTTAGTTCTTCCCGACACCAATGTAGGGAGGTGGAGGAGTAATCATGCGTAACATCTTCTTTTTCATCCGTACCTATTTCAATTTCCTTTTTTTCCTGGCACTCCAGGTGATCTGCCTCTTCATGCTTTTTCAATACAATAAATATCATCATGCAGCATTCATGGGTATTGCAAACGAGATTACAGGAAAAGTAAATAAAGAGTATAACCGCGTTGATTATTATCTCCACCTTAAGAAAACAAACGATTCATTGATGAAAGCCAATGAACGACTTTACAATAAACTGAAAGAAAATTTCCTACTTCCGGATTCGGTATCAAAAGAAGTTATTGATACGATCAGCGTCGATTCACTCGAGCAATACAGGCGCTATAATTATAAAGAAGCAAAAGTTGTAAGTAATTCTATCAACATGCCGAATAATTATTTACAGATTTACAGGGGAAGTAAGCAAGGCATTAAGAAAGATCTTGGAGTAATAAATCAGAACAATGCTGTGATTGGAACCGTTATCGACCTGAGTGAAAATTATTCTGTAGTGATGAGCTTGTTGCATAAAAATAGTTCTGTGAGCGCCAAACATCAGAAATCCGGGAAAGATGGAAGTATTTACTGGGATGGTAAAGATCCGGAATACGTTATGCTCAAGGAAATCTCCAAAAGTGCGGTTGTAAAAATTGGGGACACGATTGTTACTAGTGGGCTTACCTCAAGATTTCCATATGGCCTTCTCATCGGGAGGGTTACGGGGATTGTTGAAAATAAATCAACCAACAATTACTTACTCAGGGTTAAAACTGCGGCGGATTTTTCGAATACACAATATGTTTTTGTTATAGAAAATCTTCAAAAGGACGAACTGGAAAATTTGTTGAAGCAGGCAAAAAAAACAAATGAGTAGCCTGGCTAAAAATATTATCCGTTTTGTACTCTTTGTACTACTGCAGGTGCTGGTATTAAATAACATCCGGCCCTTGCATAACTATGCGGTTCCTTCCATCTACTTTCTTTTTATTTTATGGCTGCCTTTCAAAATCGGGAGACGAACATTGATGGTGGCCGCCCTGGCTATCGGTCTTGCCATTGACTATTTTTTAAAAACACCGGGAGCAAATGCTGCCGCATGCGTATTGATCGCTTACCTAAGGCCATTTCTGGTAAACATCCTTATCCCACAAGAAGGAGCAGAAATGAACTATGAAGCACCTTCTATAAAAAGCATGGGCCTCGTGCCCTATTTCACTTATGTATTTATCCTGGTCCTGGTACATCACGGGTATCTATACCTGATCGAGGCGGTTCAGTTTGGGGGGATCATTTATTTTATTTTAAAAACCCTTATTTCTTCTGCAATTAGTATTCTATTGGTATTGATTATTGAATTGCTTGTCGTTCGAAAACAAAAATTCAGGACTAATACAGCGTAGCGTCTCTGTGTAAACTGACCTTACAGCTTTTTTAAATATCAAAAGAAATATCAAATGTGTAACAACCTAATCCTGAACTTTACAATAAAATCAATAACCTCGAAAAGTGCCCGTTTTTAACCAGTCCCGCAAAAATGTGATCAGCCTGTTGTTCATTGCACTCTCCATTGTTATGATTATACAGGTATTTAATCTCCAGGTATTGAATACAAAGTATTCGATAATGGCTGATGAACAAGGTAAATTTCGCAAAGTTGTGTATCCTGATCGGGGGATAATTTTTGACAGGAAACACCAGGCTATTTTGCAGAACACTACAATCTACGATCTGATGGTTGTTCCCGGAAAGATCAAAGGGACAGATACCACCTCACTGTGTCGCATACTCGGAATTGATTCTGCTGAATTCAGGAAAAGAATCCTGGCCGCAATTATTAAAAATAAAAGTTATCGTCCATCTATTTTTGAGCCATTACTTACTGCAGAAAAATTTGCCAACCTTAACGAGAGCATGTACAAATTTGTACCAGGCTATTATCTCCAGGAGCGTCCTGTACGCGATTACCCGTACGATGCAGCGGGCAATATCCTGGGTTACCTTGGCGAAGTAGATTCGGGTTTTCTTAAGAGACATAAAACGGAAGGCTACCAATTAGGCGATTATACTGGTATCGATGGCCTGGAACGCACATACGAGAAAGTGTTGATGGGACAAAGAGGAATAGAATTCTGGAAACGTGATAACAAAAACCGTTTGACAGAACGCCTGGAAAACGGAAGATATGATACTGCATCTGAAGCCGGGCACAGCATGCATCTTTCTCTCGACATAGAATTGCAGGAGTTGGGGGAAAAATTAATGGAGAATAAGGTGGGGGCTGTGGTGGCAATAGATCCGCAAACCGGTGGTGTGCTTGCCATGGTGAGTGCCCCTACTTTTAAACCAAGATTACTTACCGGGTCAACGCGTAAAAGAAATTATGCTGACCTGCTTCTTGATCCGAGACAGCCCTTACGCAACCGGACGATCA
Organism: Chitinophagaceae bacterium; assembly: GCA_046595095.1. Taxonomy (GTDB): domain Bacteria; phylum Bacteroidota; class Bacteroidia; order Chitinophagales; family Chitinophagaceae; genus Ginsengibacter. Next base: position 3,623 of record JBKJPO010000382.1, on the reverse strand, counting down.
ATGGTTATTATTCACCAGGATCAACATTCAAAACATTACAAGGCCTTATCGGTTTACAGGAAGGGGTAATTAATACAGGAACAACTGTTAGTTGTGGCGGAGCATATTATGGCTGTAACCGGCGTATAGGATGTCATGCTGTTGGTACTTTCAACCTGAGAGGCGCTATTAGTCATTCCTGTAATACTTATTTTGAAGTGATATTTCGAAGGATAGTGGAACAAAAAGAGTATCCCGGAATCGATAGTGCGTTAAATAAATGGAACAGTTATATGAGTGGCTTTGGTATGGGCCACAAGCTTGGTATCGATATGCCTTCGGAAAAGAGAGGACTAATTCCTAATGCGGCATATTATAACAAATATCATGGCAAAGGAAAATGGAATTCATGCGGAATCATTTCAATAAGTATTGGCCAGGGAGAAGTGAATGCCACTATGCTGCAGTTGGCAAATGCTATCGCCATCATTGCAAATAAAGGTTGGTATTACACCCCACACATGGTTGATTCTATTGAAGGCGGGGATAAATTTAATTTGCTCGATGCCTTCAAAATACGACATGAAACTTTAAATATACCTGATACAATGTTTGAAGCAGTTCATGATGGTATGCAGGATGTGATGGAAGGTGGTACTGGAAGTGCAAATAAGATAAAAGATATCATCGTTTGTGGAAAGACAGGTACAGTGGAAAATTCTTACAAAGGCGTTAAGCAAAAGGATCATGCATTTTTTGCTGCATTTGCGCCCAGGGATAATCCACGAATAGCCATAGCCGTTATTTGCGAAAATGCTGGTTATGGAGCTACTTCCGCAGCCCCGATAGCCAGCCTTATGATCGAGAAATATCTAAAGGATTCGATCACCGATAAAGCACGTCTTGCCAAACTGGAAGCCGTATCAAAATTAAATCTTATTCCGCCACGGATTTATAAAGAACTGAGAGAGCGGGATTCACTGGTCCATGCCAAAGACTCAGCCTACCTGATATCAAAAGGTTATATAAGAATTATTCGCGATACGCTGGGACTGGATGAATTGGATATTGATGACGCACTCGATGTATTGAAGAATGATAAGAAGAAAGATGCTAAGCCTTTGAAGCAGGAAAAGAACGAAGAAGTACCTGTTAAGATTCCTGTTGAAGCAGTAATGCCCGATATCAAAAGGAAAATAACTGAAGGGGATTCGACAGAGAATTAATAAAACCTTAAGCATTGATCACAGACTAAAGACCAAGATGTATCAAAGATCTCTTTCAAAAGGTGCCGATTCTATCATAGTCTGGCTTTCCATCCTCCTGGTGGCAATTGGCCTGCTATGTATTTTTTCGGTAGAGCACCGTGAAGGCGACAGTATTATCCAAAGCATTCTTGGGCTTAAAAAAAATTACGCCCGGCAATTATTGTTCATTGGCATTTCTGTGGTTGCTGCAGTTTTCATCCTGCTTACCGATAGTAAATTTTTCACAGCAACTGCAAACATTGCCTACATCCTTGGGATCTTCCTGATGATACTTACCATATTTATCGGGAAAGATATTAATGGGTCTAAATCCTGGATTCCATTAGGATTTTTTAATCTCCAGCCGGTTGAAACCTGTAAGATATTTACCGCGCTTGCATTGGCAAAATACCTTTCGAGGCCTGATACAAATTTTGAAAAACCAAGGTCACAACTTATTGCCGCAGGTCTTGCAATGGTACCAATTGTGATTGCCATCATGCAAAAAGAAACAGGTCTTGCACTTGTATATTTTGCATTTCTTATTCCATTATATCGTGAAGGCTTGCCTGCAGTTTACTTAATAATTGGGATATCATTCGCTGTATTGGTTGTAGCTACAATTCTTGTAGAGAAAAATACACTTGCAGTAATCTTAACAGCTATTGCAGTCTTTGCCATTTATATAATGCGCAGACAAGTGAAGCGCGACAAGAGGTTACTGGTAATGGTAGCTGCGATCTGGCTTCTATGCGTAGGGATACAAAGATTTGCAGTGCCCTATATTTTCCAGGATGTACTAAAACCTTACCAGGTTGAAAGGATTTTAAATACTTTCGGTGTCGACTATATTCCAGGAAGCGCTGCAGAGGCGCAGCAACTTGATGAAGAGAAAGAGAAGGCAATGCTGGTTTCAAAAAAACAGAAGAAAGAGAAGGAAAATTACAATGTGAAACAATCAAAAATCGCTATTGGTTCAGGTGGCTTCTGGGGCAAGGGATTTTTAAAGGGAACACAAACACAGGGCGATTTTGTCCCTGAGCAACACACTGATTTCATCTTTACATCTGTTGGAGAGAATTTCGGTTTCTGGGGAAGCGCATTACTCATTCTTCTTTACCTTGCCTTATTACTAAGAGTTGTATTGATAGCAGAAAGACAACGGAGTGTGTTTAGTCGGGTATATGCATATAGCGTAGCTGGTATTATTTTCTTTCATATCGCTATCAATATCGGCATGACAATTGGTCTTGCGCCAGTTATTGGAATAACCTTACCACTGATGAGTTACGGTGGATCATCGCTTTTATCATTCACCATACTTATTTTTATTCTTGTTAAACTTGATAAGGATAGGCAGATGGTTTTGCGATAAAATTAGTTGGCAGTGGCAGTAGTAGCCACTAGGCAGTTTGAAGTAACCAGTAGGCAGTACGAGAAACAAGAAACAAGAAGCGAGAAACCTTGCACCAAAGACTAAAGACTACAGACCAGAATGAAAATAATCCCGTTAAGCGAAGGCGCTTTTACAATAGATAAAACAAAACATTTTGTTCCTTTCAATAAGGAAAAGGATGATTTGCAGGAAAGAGCAATTGGAAGTTTGTTGGTTGAAATCCAACCATTCGTTGTTGTAACATCAAAAGATATTGTATTGCTTGATGCAGGACTCGGGTTCACTAACCGCGATGGTACACTGCAAATTCATCAGAACCTTTTAGATAATGGTATTCATCCGGGTGAGGTAACAAAAGTCTTGCTCTCGCATTTGCATAAAGATCATTCAGGTGGAGTAAGCAGGGAAGACAAAGTTTCTTCTTTACACATGCTTAGTTTTCCCAATGCAAAATATTATGTAAACAAAGAGGAACTCGGATATGCATTAGCGAAAGGTAAACCCTCATATACTCCGGAAGAATTTCGTATTCTATCCGATGCTGAAAACGTTATTTTCCTTGAAGGAAATGGGGTGATAGATGGCTATATTCACTATGAATTAACTGGTGCCCATTCTCCGTATCACCAGGTATTCTCAATCATCGAAGATGGAGAAAAAATTTTTTTTGGGGCCGATGTAGCTCCACAGTTGCAACAAATGAAAAGTAAATTCATCGCCAAATACGATTATGATGGCAAAAAATGCATGGAATTAAGACAGGAATGGAGGGAGCGCGGGGCTAAAGAAAATTGGACATTTTTATTTTATCATGATACGAGTTCTCCAATTTTCACTTTTAGTTTTTAGTTTCTGATCTGTGGTGAAGATTTTAGTTTTGTTTGTTGTATCAGCGCAGAATCCTAATGATAAATCAAAGACATCCAACTCTAGACTATAAAAAGAATAGGCCTGCCCTAAAAAGGGCTGGCCGTTGCTAACCTATGAAAAACACCTAGATA
>JBKJPO010000314.1:0-2758 GCA_046595095.1 Chitinophagaceae bacterium | reverse complement strand
TATAAAGAAATAACGGCAGAACGGATCAACATCGTAGAAAGCAATGGCCAACTGCGGATGGTTATCTCTAACAAAGAACGTTCTCCAGAAAATCTTGCATATGGAAAACCTTTTACGCCACCAATTCCCGGCGGTAACCGACCAGGAATGATCTTTTACAATGACGAAGGAACAGAAAATGGGGGGTTAATCTTTACGGGTGGTAAAGACAGTAGTGGAAAGTATGGGGCCTTTGGGCACTTCGCCTTTGACCAGTATAAGCAGAACCAAGTGCTTTACTTGTCATACAATGATGAAAATGGTAACCAAAACACAGGTCTGCATATAGATGACTGGCAAACTTCACCTGACTTCTGGGATTGGCGTGCAGCTTATAAAAAGGCACAAAAACTGCCTGATGGCGTGGAAAAAGATGCCTTGCTAAAGAAGTTAATGGAACCTAAAAAAGGGGAGAAGGCGTATGCACAACGTGTGTTTGTGGGCAAGGATAACAGCAAAACGGCGATGGTAATGCTTGCAGATCGCATGGGCAAACCACGAATTCAGTTGCTTGTTGATTCAAGCGGTACTGCAAAATTGAACTTTCTAGATGAAAAGGGAAACGTTACTTATAGCTTACCGAAATAGATATTTACGCGGTTGCAATTGGCCTGCATTAACAGGTTGACAATTAAAACAGGAAAAAGAAAACTTTGGAAAAATAACCTCCGAAGCATCTTGATAGTTGTTTGTATAAGAAGATATAAACAGCATTAACTTTTACACCTGATGATGAAGCTCATTTCTCAAAAGCAAAAACAATCATAACAGAAACGTGTCTGAATTAAAGCACATCTCTAACAAACTATTTGTCCTTGAAGAAAATGAAGTGTTTTTGAAGAAGCGAAAAAGTAGTAACAGCATACAACAATTGATAAGTATACGCTAACTTAAGGAAAGCGAATAGCAAATCCGCACTATTTAGTACAAATAGTAATTATCCAAAAGTTAGCGGCGAAAAATGCTCATTACTCTGCAAGCCGAAAAACGTTATGCGGTCATTATAAAAAACCAAAACCGACAGAAAAATAAATAATGTGATTATGGCGATTTTAATAGCAAATATTTTAACACTTTTAGCATTTGTAATTCACACTTTTGTGGGTGACAAAGAATTGAGAATTAATGAACCGACAGGAGGAACAGACGAAAATTTTCAGAAAAGAGAAAAATAGACAATGGCAAGATGCGGTTGGCATTGGGTTTCTTTTGACTTGCTTTTTGCAAGCATTGGACTTACACTAATAAACTTTACTGACTTTTTTGCCAACGAAAAAACCTTGTTGCAAATTTTGACAATTTACTTTTTTGGCTATGCAATCGTTTGGGCATTGACAATTTTCATTTCAAAATCCTTTGAGAAAAACTTTCTTAAACTTGGACAATGGATACTTTTACTCATCATTAGCGGACTAATTTATTGGGGAACAATTTAAAAGCTAAAAAATGTTACGGATAGGCGGATACATAAACATACTTATTGCAGTTGGACATATCGTTGGACTTATGTGGGCTGACCAAATGTTTGCGGTAACAGGCATTGGGAAAGAAATGCAAGAGCTCTCTCAAATCAATGCTTCTTTACCTTATCTGATGACAATTTTTGTGGCAGTTATATTCTTTACCTTTGGTTTGTATGGACTCTCGGCTGACAATCGGTACAGGAAATTACCGTTTTCAAAACCAACTATTTTTATCATTGCAGGTATCTATATTTTTCGTGGACTTGGCGAACTAATTTTCGATACCGTTTCAAAAACAAATTCATTGGCAGAAATAACATATTCTCTTTTCGCATTAACAATCGGACTTTTGTTCCTTATCGGTGGACTTAGAAAATGGAAAAAAAGGATAACGAACTCATAACAGCACTTACCAAAAAGGTGGGGTTTCGTGTTCCAAAGTTGACGACTTTATTCACAACTATCAACTCATAAACTCTTTAAAAAATCCGAGTACTTTATTAAGCATTTGTCTAATTGGGCAGTCTTCGTTCTTGCTATATTTCCGACAAAGTTGAAGAAATTACATTGTATCACATTTCCTAACAACTTAATGACTGCGTATTCTTCTTTTTGACAGCAACCAACACAAGAAAATATTCAAGCTATCACAAACTGAATTGCTTATTATTCAGAAGGATAAGTTTGAAACATTAGTACAACAAAATCTGAATTGGATTTATTTTTAAAAACAATAGCCGAGCAGCAATACATTGAATTGGAAAAAAAATATTTCAGTAAATAAAGCGCAGGATAACATTGTCCTTAATAATTCAGATACTCCGCCGGATTTTGTTTTTGTGAAAACGGAAAACAGGTTGGAAAAAATCATGCTTAATGAAATCGTGTACATTGAAGGAATGAGGGACTACCTAAGAATCCACACAGTGAATAAAAAGGTAATGACTTTGCAGAATTTTAGTGAGTTTGAAAAATTGAAACCTTCAAGTATAGTTTGCAGGGTGCATAAGTCTTATATGGTGGCACTAAATAAAATTGAATCTATCGAGCGTAGCAGAATAAAAATTGCAGATCAGGTGATCCCCATTTCAGAAACCTACAAAGAACTTTTCTTTCAACTCATCAACGCCAAATCATAATACTTCAATTATTTGGCAGTATAAAATCCGCATTACGCAGACATCTTTACCTTCTTTGCATAGCTGAATTGCAGGGCCTTTCCCCTTCATATACTTTTGTCGTGAATTAGAAAATAA
>JBKJPO010000224.1:0-12833 GCA_046595095.1 Chitinophagaceae bacterium | reverse complement strand
CTCTGCCATTCATTGACAAGAAGCCAATAATAATTGCAATGCTATTTTGCTTTATGAATTGGTAAATCAATGGTGAAGCAACTTCCTCTCCCCAGGGTACTCTCAGGCTTTATCTTGCCATGGTGAGCGTCTATAATTGTTTTTACGTAACTCAAACCAAGGCCGAAACCTTTTACATTATGGATATTACCGGTATGAGCCCGGTAGAACTTTTCAAAGATGCGGTGCAAAGTTTCTTTATTCATGCCAATACCATTATCCTCAATCTTTATTTTGAAGTGATTCCCGATATTTTGAGTGCTCAGCTTTAAATGCAAATTATCTTTTGAATATTTAACTGCATTATCGAGCAGGTTATTGATAACGTTTGTAAAATGAACTTCATCGACCAGTATACAATCATTTGTGGCAGCAGTGTTCAAATCTAACTTACCCTTCTTTTCATCCACCTGTAATTGAATATTGTTCAATGCACTCCTGATTAGCTCATGTGCATGTACGGCTTTAAGGTTGAGCTGTACTTCCTGTTTGTCGAGTAATGCAGCCTGGAGTATGGTTTCTACCTGCTTATTCATCCGCTTATTCTCTTCTTTGATAATGCCGCTGAAATAATTCATTTTCTCCCGATCATTGATTACTTTTTCATTTTTCAAAGCATCTACGGCAAGTGAAATTGTTGCAAGCGGAGTTTTGAATTCATGAGTCATATTATTGATGAAATCAGACTTTATCTCGCTGAGTTTTTTCTGTTTCAACAAAGCTCGTACAGTAAGAAAAAAGGCAAGGATAATTATGAGGGTAAATACAACTGCTCCCACTATCATCCAGGACATTTGTTTCCAAACGATATTGGTAAGATGAGGTACGATTATCACAAGCCATTCATCCGGGGAAATGCCCTCAGATGCACTTCCACTTGGGGAAACGAGTGGTAATTGAAATCTTAGGTTGCTGGCCGTATCTTCAAAAAGTTTAAAAAAATTCTCTGATTGGATATCATCTGCCATCATAGAACTTGTGGTAACTGCAAATTCAAACCGGAGATTGTTCAGGCCGCTTTTTTCAAAGGCCTTCCTGATGATCTGTCTTACCTCTTCACGGGAAAATTTATTTGTAATCGTTGGTGGCTCTACATCAAGAATCCGATCAGAAGGAAATAATGTTTCGCCCTTTTTCTTTAGTTCAAACGGAGATAAATTTCCTTTTTCTTCCACAAGCGCCATTGCCGCAATACCAGATGCATAACTGATCCTATCCTCAAATTGCTCCTGTTTTGATTCAAAGCCGCCTTGTATCCACAACACCTGGAAAAAAATTATTCCAAGTAAAGAGAGCAAAATAAGGGTTGTGATGATGGGGAAAATTCTTTTCATTAGCCGTGCAAATTTAGCGGAATGGCTCCTGATAAAAATAGTGCTTTAAGTTGATTAACAAATTACTAGCAGATGCATCTTTACGTTGTACTATGGGATTGGCAACGAATTTGCTAAATTACTATTATGAAATCGCCAGAAGCGGGAACTTTACTCATAGCAGATCCTTTTTTGAAAGATCCTAATTTCACAAGGACTGTAATTTTTCTTTGCGAACACCAGGACGCCGGTAGTTTTGGATTTGTGTTGAATAAAAAGTTCGAACAAACCCTGGAAGAACTCGTGCCCGACTTTACAGGTTATTCCATCCCGGTATATTATGGAGGGCCCGTACAAATGGATACTATTCATTTTATTCATCAATACCCCAATCTGATCGAAGGAGGAAACGAAGTGATGGATGGCATTTATTGGGGAGGCAATTTTGAAAGCCTCATGGCACTTATTAAGAATGACGACATCGATTTTAATAAGGTGCGTTTCTTCATTGGCTATAGCGGTTGGAGTGAAGGTCAACTGGCTGGTGAACTCACTGAGAAAAGCTGGCTCACTGTAGAGGCTACCCGAAAACTAATATTTCATACTAAGCCGGAGGAAGTATGGAAAGATTCGTTGAGGCATTTAGGTGGTGATTATGAAATGATGATTAATTACCCACTTGATCCACAACTTAATTAATGGTTAATGGTTAATTGCAAAAACGCTTGCGCCCTAACTTCGCTGATCATATCATAGAAATGTATTTATATTTACTGCTTCACACATTAATAATTAATCATTAACAACTAACCATTAATTTTTATTGCTTTATAAAATATTAAAATTTCCGGCCAGGCTTGCATTCTATCTCTACATTCGCCATATCTCAATAAATAATAAAGAAGTATTTGATTATGATGGGCCACTGATTATTGCCTCCAACCATCCCAATTCATTTTTAGATGCAATTATTTATTCTACACTTTTCAATAAACCTGTGCATTCGCTGGCGAGGGGTGATGTTTTCAAAAAGCCATTTTACCGCAAACTACTGCACGGGCTTAATATGCTGCCGGTGTACCGGGTAAGCGAGGGCGTTGAAAACCTGGAATCGAACTACGAGACATTTGAAGATTGTAAAGATATTTTCCGGAAAAACGGAATAGTTCTCATCTTTAGTGAAGGAGGTTGTGTAAATGAATGGCACCTGAGGCCTTTAAAAAAAGGAACCGCAAGACTGGCGGTAAGCAGCTGGGATGATAACATACCACTGCGAATTTTGCCTGCTGCGCTTAACTACAGTTCTTTTCATGTTTTTGGGAAAAATATTAAATTGAACTTTGGAAAAATAATAACCCGTGATCAAATTATTAGTGAGGGGGAAGGAATAAGATTTATTGATTTCAACAGGCAACTTAGTTCGGAACTTGAACCGCTTGTAATTGAAATTCCAGACAGAAATACTGCTAAAATAAGGACTCATTTTTACAGGCATCAATCTATAATAAAAAAAATACTCCTGGCAATTCCGGCTGCATTGGGTTATTTATTGCATTTGCCGTTATACCTTCCTGCTAAACATTATACTAAAAAAATGGGAGGTTCAAAGTTGGACCATTATGATTCCATTTTGGCAGGAATGCTGTTTCTAAGCTACCCATTTTACCTGCTACTTATGACCCTCCTTGCATATTTTTTTTTCCAAAATGCTTATGCTTTTTTTATATTAGGAGTGATGCCTTTTTGTGCATGGGCATATATACAATTAAAGAAACAGCTTGATTAACAAATTAAGCTATTGGTCCCTTGATAAAAGGGTCAAAAAAAACCCGTACATGATACGGGTTTAAAAATATCCTTATGGCAAATTATTATGCTTCCACTGCACCTTCTACCAATACAGTAGTTTTGTTATTCAACACTTCCACGAATCCACTTTGAATTGTATAGTGCGCCATCTCAGATTTGCTTTTCAATATTTTTAACTTGCCTGCTTTCAATGCACTAACTAATGGAGCATGCCTGTCGAGCACTTCAAATAAGCCCTCTATCCCTGGCAATTGCACACCATACACTTCTCCGCTAAATATCTTTTTCTCAGGTGTTAATATTTCTAATGTCATGACCTATTTTTAAAAATGAAAGCAGAAATCCTCAGTAGAATGAATGATTGCATAAAAGAACTCATAGATTAAGCCTGCGCTGCAGCAATCATCTTCTTCCCTTTTTCAATTGCATCTTCCAACGTACCCACAAGGTTAAACGCTGCTTCCGGATACTCATCCACTTCACCATCCATTATCGCGTTAAAGCCACGGATAGTATCTTCAAGACTTACAAACACACCTTTCAATCCAGTGAATTGTTCTGCCACGTGAAATGGTTGTGAAAGAAAGCGTTGAACACGACGGGCGCGTGATACTACAAGTTTGTCTTCATCACTCAATTCATCAAGGCCAAGTATTGCAATAATATCCTGTAATTCTTTGTAACGTTGCAGGATAAGTTTTACCCGGTTTGCACAATCATAATGGGCATCACCTACTATTAGCGGAGTAAGTATTCTTGAAGTGGAATCCAATGGATCTACCGCCGGATAAATTCCAAGATCTGCGATCTTCCTGCTCAATACTGTTGTAGCATCAAGGTGGGCAAAGGTTGTAGCCGGGGCTGGATCAGTAAGATCATCTGCTGGAACATATACTGCCTGTACCGATGTAATTGAACCATTCTTAGTTGAAGTTATCCTCTCCTGCATTAATCCCATTTCAGTAGCAAGTGTTGGCTGATAACCCACGGCAGAAGGCATACGACCCAGCAAGGCTGAAACTTCAGAACCTGCCTGGGTGAAACGGAAAATGTTATCCACGAAAAATAATATATCTCTTCCCCGGCCAGTACCATCTCCATCACGAAAATATTCTGCAACTGTGAGACCGCTCAATGCTACCCGTGCTCTTGCGCCTGGTGGTTCGTTCATTTGACCAAATACAAATGTTGCTTTGGATTCCTCAAGCCCTTTCATATCCACTGAATCCAGATCCCATCCACCTTCCTCCATACTATGTTTAAACTTCTCACCGTAATTCATGATCCCCGCTTCGATCATTTCACGCATGAGGTCATTGCCTTCTCTTGTTCTCTCACCTACACCCGCAAATACGGAAAGACCACCATGACCTTTTGCAATATTATTGATCAACTCCTGGATTAATACTGTCTTACCTACGCCCGCACCACCGAATAAACCAATCTTTCCACCTTTCGCATATGGTTCAATTAGGTCAATTACTTTAATCCCGGTAAAAAGGATTTCGCTGGCAGTACTTAAATTTTCAAATAATGGGGGTTTATTGTGAATAGGTCGGCCATTTACTTTACTCACCTGTGGCAGGCCATCAATTGCATCACCCGTTACATTAAAGAGGCGGCCCTTAATTTCTTCACCAATAGGCATCAGGATCGGGGTTCCAAGATCCACTACTTCCATTCCACGTACAAGTCCTTCCGTACCATCCATCGCGATGCAACGAACGCTATCTTCCCCAAGGTGTTGCTGCGTTTCGAGTACTACTTTATCGCCATTACTACGTGTGATTACAAGTGCATGATAAATTTCAGGAAGTTTGTTTCCCTGGCCGAACTGCACGTCAATCACCGCACCTATGATCTGTTTAATTTTACCAACGTTTGGCATAAATGAATATTTATTTAATATAGGTTGATTTTCGAGCCGCGAAGGTAAGCATTGACCGCCAAAATTGGAAATTTGAACAGTAAATAAATAATTTTAGCTCACTGCTTCCTGATTTGTGTAATTCTTCAATCCTGCTCATCCTGATCCAGTTAGTTTGTCGAAGTAGATGATAGTGCTTTTTTCTTTGTAAAGTTCCAAAATTCCCCGCCGTCCCAGTGGGGATTTTGGTTTGTAACCGATCCGGATCCGCAATGGTCGCTGCCGATTCCGGTTCATTAGAGTTTTAAATAGAATCAATTGCCTCCGGAATACCGAAATTGCATCCATGCAATTGTTCAAGGTTATCGATAAGTTTATTGCTAAAGAATTCCTGCAAGTGCCAGTGATTCTTTATAAAAATGATCCCAATTGGATACGACCACTGGATAAAGACATCAATCATGTTTTTGATCCTCAAAAAAACAAAGCTTTTCGCCAGGGAGAGGCAGTAAGATGGATTTTAAAAAATGATAATGATGAACCTATCGGACGGATTGCTGCGTTCATTTATAAAAAGTATATCAATAAAGGAGACGATCAACTGACCGGTGGCATTGGTTTTTTTGAATGCATTAAAAATCAACAGGCCGCTGATATTTTGTTTGACGTGGCTAAAACCTGGTTGCTGGAGCTTGGAATGGAAGCCATGGATGGGCCAATAAATTTTGGAGAACGCGATCGATGGTGGGGTTTGCTGGTTGAAGGATTTGATCCACCCATCTATTTGATGAATTATAACCCGCCTTACTACAGGTCATTATTTGAAGACTATGGATTTAAGGTTTTTTATAACCAGGTTTGCTGGCACCTTTTTGTAAGTATGCGACTGCCGGAAAGATTTTATATCGAACATGCGAAATATGAGAACAAGACGGAATTCATCGCAAGACGGATTTCAAAAAACAACCTTGATAAATTTGCCAACGATTTCACCGTTGTATATAATAGCGCATGGGCTATTCATGAAGGCAATAAAGAAATGAGCCTGGCCACGGCTGTAAAAATGTTCCGGGATATGAAACCCATAATGGATGAAGATATCATTTGGTTTGTTTATCATAATGATCAGCCCATTGCCTTCTGGTTAAACCTCCCCGACCTTAACCAGGTATTCAAATATCTCAATGGGAAGTTTAATTTTTTTTCACAATTGAAATATCTCTGGTTGATGTGGAAGGGTGTGTGCAAAAAATTTACAGGAATAGTATTTGGAGTTGTACCCGAATGGCAGGGTAAGGGAATTGATTATTTTATGATCGTTGAGGCCGCTAAAGTTATTCAGGCAAAAAAACAATATGATGAACTTGAACTGTTGTGGCAAGGCGATTTTAATCCTAAAATGCTTAATATCTCCCGCAACTTGGGTGCAGAACAAAGTCGTATGCTGAGCACGTATAGATATCTCTTCGACAGGACAAAAGAATTTAAGCGACATCCAATAATTGGGGAATAGCTTTCTCCATGGTTCTCAGTGTAACAAAAAAATATTTCACTGAGAACCGCAGAGATTACACACAGCACCATAGAGGTGATCAAAAAATCTTAAATTGCGGTCAATGGAAAACTTCATCGTTTCGGCAAGGAAATATCGTCCGCAAAACTTCAATACTGTTGTTGGTCAATCGCACATTACTACGACTTTAAAAAATGCGATCAATAATAACCAGCTGGCTCATGCTTTCCTTTTTTGTGGTCCAAGAGGAGTTGGAAAAACAACCTGCGCAAGGATCCTTGCAAAAACGATCAATTGTGAATCCCGTACAGTTGAAGGAGAAGCATGCAATGTCTGTAATTCATGTACAAGTTTTGACCAGGGCACATCACTCAACATCCACGAACTCGATGCGGCAAGTAACAATTCTGTAGATGATATTCGCTCGCTGGTGGAGCAGGTTCGATTTGCACCACAGGCTGGCAGGTACAAAGTATATATTGTGGATGAGGTACACATGCTCAGTTCAGCTGCGTTCAATGCATTCCTGAAAACTTTAGAAGAACCACCTTCATATGCCATCTTCATTTTAGCAACCACAGAAAAACATAAAATACTACCTACAATTCTCTCACGGTGCCAGATATTCGATTTTAAGCGAATTACAAACCAGGATACTGTTCATCACTTACAGGAAATCGCGAAGAAAGAAGATATAAAAGCCGAACGCTCGGCACTCCACCTCATTGCACAAAAAAGTGAAGGTTGTTTGCGGGATTCATTGAGTATCCTGGATAAGATTGTGAGTTTTACTAATGGAGAACTCAATTACAAAAACACGCTTGAACACCTGAATATATTAGATGAAGATTATTATTTCAGGCTCATTGATTATACGCAGGAGCAAAACGTGAGCGATGCTATCCTCATGTATGATGAAATAAACCGGAAAGGTTTTGAGGGAGACCTGGTGCTAAATGGCTTTGCAGAATTCATCAGGAATGTGCTTGTAAGTAAGGATCCTAAAGTAGCATCACTCCTCGAAGTGGCTGACGATTTTAAACCAAAATACACATTCACTGCCCAAAAAGTTTCACCCGCATGGCTTATCAGCGCATTAAATATTTTAAACGATGCTGAGATCAATTATAAACAGGCAAGAAATAAGCGATTGCATGTAGAACTCACGCTAATAAAGCTATGCTACCTCTACCAGGCCATTGAACTCTCGGGAGATGAACAAGGCAGCGGTAAAAAAAAACAACTTGATTCAGTAAGACCTGTCGCATTCAGGGCAATAAGTTTTGTGCCAGTGAAAGAGAAACCTGTCTTAAAAATTAAAAGTAAATCTGTAAAGAGTAAAGAAACCGGTAATAATTCTGAAGATAGCAGGCTGATGATTGAATCGGAAAAGCCACAGCCATTAGAAAAAGATTCTTCCGGAGTTCATTCAGCAATTAGAGAATCAGTTGCAACAGTTGCAACAAAACCTTTGATGAAATTCGGTAAACTCGACAAGATTCGCCAGCATGTTGCCAGCCAGGTTCAGAATGCGGATATTATTGTTAAGGAACTCAATATTGAAGAATTAGAAATTGCATGGAGTAAGTATGTCATTATACTTCTTGACAGAAAAAATAATTCCGCAGCATCAAATTTTAAATCTGCAAAATTGCAGGTGATTGATAAGAATACGATAGAGATCGTCACCGAAAGCAATATGCAGCAAAAATTCATTGAGGGAGAAAGGGCAGGGTTGATTGAATTCCTTCAACAGTATTTTAATAACAGATTACTAAGCTACCAGTTCAGGATTGTTCCAAATCCTAATGCTGCCGTTATTGAACGACCATTATCTGCAAAAGAACAATACCTCAAATTAATTGAAGAATACCCATTGATTAAGGAGTTGAGAGACAAGCTAAAGCTGGATTTGGATTTTTAAGCTTCGCATTTCGGTAAGAAATCCATAATGCCCGGACTATAAACTTTAGACCAGTAATTAGAGCCCTTTGCACTTCACTTGTTTATCCTTAATTTCACCACTCAAAATTCATAAGTAATTTATGGCAGAAGTGATCCGCATGCCACGCATGAGTGATACGATGACCGAAGGTGTGATCGTGGAATGGCATAAAAAAGTTGGTGATAAAGTAAAACCAGGCGACCTGCTTGCAGAAGTAGAGACGGATAAAGCCACGATGGAACTCGAGAGTTATAACGATGGCGTTCTTTTATTTATTGGTGTTGAAAAAGGAAAATCTGTGGCTGTTGATGGCATACTTGCCGTTGTTGGTAAAAAAGGTGAGGATTATAAAAGTGCTTTGGAAGGTGCAGGAGAAGCGACTGTATCTAAAGAACAAAAGCCAAAGTCCCAGGATCAAGCCCCGGAACCAGCGAAGCAGA
The DNA here is from genome assembly GCA_046595095.1 of Chitinophagaceae bacterium. Lineage (GTDB taxonomy): Bacteria > Bacteroidota > Bacteroidia > Chitinophagales > Chitinophagaceae > Ginsengibacter. Next base: position 3,907 of record JBKJPO010000224.1, on the reverse strand, counting down.
ATACGGCTGCAGCAGACAAGCCTGCTGCTGAATCCACTACAACCTCAGCCAGCGTAGCACTCCCTGAAGGAGCAAAAGTGATTAGGATGCCATTACTTAGTGATACAATGACCGAAGGAAAAATTATTCAATGGAATAAGAAACTGGGTGATAAAGTAAAAAGTGACGATGCTATTGCAGAAGTTGAAACAGATAAAGCAACTATGGAAGTTGTAGGTTATGAAGAAGGTGAATTATTGTATATCGGTGTGGAAGCGGGTAGTGCAGCCAAAGTAAATGAGATTATCGCTATTGTAGGCAAAGCCGGTACCGATGTGTCTGCATATGTTGCTGCCGAAAAATCAGGCGGCAATGCAAATAATCAACAGGCTGCAGAACCAAGTGATAAAAAAGAAGAAACAAAACCTGTCAAAGAAGAGTCTGTTGAAGAGGAAAAAATAGTAAGCAATAACAGCAATGGAAGGGTTATCGCTTCGCCTTTAGCGAAGAAACTTGCAGCTGAAAAAGGAATTGATATCTCCGGGATTAGTGGTTCAGGAGACAATGGGCGGATTATTAAAAAAGATGTAGATAATTTCATCCCGGGTAAAGCAGGTGAAGATAAAACAGCAGCACAAGCCGGTAAGGCAGAAACGCCCCAGGTGGCGGCTTTCACTGCAGCAGGTGTAGAAGGCCATACCGATATACCGAATACGCAAATGCGTAAAGTGATTGCAAAACGACTTGGTGAAAGCAAATTTACAGCGCCACACTTCTACCTTACGATGGAGATCAATATGGATAATGCCATCTCAGCGCGTATTGCGATGAATGAACTAAGCCCGGTAAAAATTTCTTTTAATGATCTTGTAATCAAAGCATGTGCTGTGGCACTTAGGCAACACCCGGCCGTGAACAGCAGCTGGATGGGAGATTTTATCAGGCAAAATCACCATATTCATATTGGTTCCGCTGTTGCAATGCCGGAAGGTTTGATCGTTCCTGTAATCCGGTTTGCAGATCAGAAAACTTTATCTCAAATAGCAGCGGATGCAAAAGATCTTTACGCAAAAGCGAAAAATAAAAAACTTCAGCCTGCCGAATTCAGTGGAAATACTTTTACCATTTCCAACCTTGGTATGATGGATATTGAAGAATTTACTGCAATCATCAATCCTCCTGATAGCGCTATTCTTGCTGTGGGTCGCATCAAAGAGATCGTTGTAAAAAAAGGTGATGGATTTAGTGCAACCAGTGTTATGAGGGTTACGCTCAGTTGCGACCATCGCAGCGTGGATGGCGCCGTGGGCGCGGCTTTTCTGCAAACAGTGAAAGCGTTACTGGAGAACCCGGTGATCATGTTAGTATAAGATCCTTGATGACAGACAGCGAAGGAAACAGAGTGGCATTGCATTCCATGGGTTAAACTATTAACAGTCTGTAGTCTGTGATTTATTGTCTATGGTTTTGGTTAAAGGTTGATAATAAAACCAGAGGCAATAGACTATAAACCGTTAAAAGTTTATTTTTAAAATGTGAATCAACAAATATCATCTACACTCCAACTACTTAGGTTCCATTTTTCCATTTTTCTTATGCCCGTTTACTGGTTTGCAATTAGCCAGCTTATTAACATTAACCGGCCAAGGGCAATCCTGGTGTTTATAATTTTGCATGCATTGGTTTATCCTGCAAGCAATGGTTATAACAGTTATATGGACCGGGATACCACAAGTATTGGTGGCGTTAAAAAACCCAAACAGCCTACTAAGTTGCTTTTTTATGTAACAATCATTTTAGATTGCATCGCGATATTATTAAGCCTATTGATTAGTACGTTCTTTGCCCTGGGAATATTATTATACATCCTGGCATCGCGGGCATATAGTTACAGGGGAATACGGTTAAAAAAATATCCCGTCACTGGTTATCTCACCGTGATGATCTTCCAGGGAGCTGTTACTTTTTTATTGGTTTATCATGGATGCAGTGCCAGCTTCACAACCGAAGCGCCAATGGCCGGCATGATCGCTTCCAGCTTGCTTATTGGCGGGTTTTATCCCCTCACTCAAGTATATCAGCACAAAGAGGATCTTAAAGATGGCGTTAAAACCATCAGTTACCTTCTTGGCTACAATGGAACATTTATTTTCACTGGCATTATATATGCAATGTCATTTATAGCGATGGGATATCTTTTTTTCAGCAACCTGGAAGGAAAGCTCTTCTATCTTTTTCAAATCTTTATGCTGCCGGTGCTCGTATATTTTTTTACCTGGTTTAGAAAAGTTGCAAAAGACAACCGGGAAGCGAATTTTGAAAATACTATGAGAATGAATGTGATCGCATCTGTTTGTACAAATCTTGGATTTATAACCATTTTAATATTACGCCTGGTTGAGTAAAATCGTTTCAATTGCAACAGCCTTGCCGGAATACCGGCATGAACAGGAGAATATTTTATCCTTCATGCAAAGCGTGTATGCGTTGAATGAAGGTGATAAAAGAAAATTACGATTCCTCTATCATAAGAGTAATATTGAAACAAGATATTCTGTTATCCCCGATTATGGTTTGCCAGCTGGAGAGTGGACCTTTTACCCACCGACTGAAAATCTCGAGCCAATTCCATCACTTGAGAAACGTATGGCATTGTTCAATCGTAAGGCACCGCCGCTCTCGGTTTCAGCCATTTCAAAATGTATTGAAGGAATTGCAGCAAAAGAAGAGATCACACACCTGATAACTGTGAGTTGTACAGGCATGAGCGCACCTGGCCTCGATTTGCAGGTTCTTGAAATAATGGGCCTTCCTAAAAACATTTCCCGTACGTCTATTAATTTTATGGGCTGCTATGCTGCCATTCATGCATTAAAACTTGCTGATGCATTATGCAAGACAGATAAAAACGCAAAGATAGTAATCGTTTGCACCGAACTTTGCACACTGCATTTTCAAAATCAAAACTCTCCCGACAATATTGCATCCAGCCTGCTTTTTGGAGATGGCTCTGCAGCCGCCCTTATCATGCATGATGATGCTTCAGATGGATTGCAAATTCAAAATTTTTATAGCGAGGTTTCGCTCAAGGGCAAAAAAGATATGAGCTGGCAATTATCATCCACGGGTTTCCTGATGACTTTGTCGGGTTATATCCCCGACCTGATTGAAGAAGATTTCGGCTCATTGCTAAACAATGCATTGTTGCAATCTGGATTTGCAAAGGACGATATCAACGACTGGTGCATACATCCTGGTGGAAAAAAAATTCTGACTTCTATCGAAAAAAGTATTGATATCCCAACCGAATCGCTTGCAGCTTCTTACAATGTTTTGAGAGATTATGGAAATATGTCGTCACCAACCATTTTATTTGTACTTAAAGAAATAATGGAGAAAAGAAAATTAAGCGAAAAAAAAGGGCCTGTATTTGGCGCAGCTTTTGGCCCCGGGCTTACACTCGAGACATTTATTCTGACTCAATGATTGATTTCACAAAGCGCTCTACCGAAAAGGAACTTCTCGATTCAAAAGGAATTCCATTTGAAGATATCCGGAGAAACATGCAGGAGCTGGAATTCATAAATAAAAAACTGGGTGGGCATTCGATAACAATTAATGGTATCAGGCAAATGGCCAGGGCACATTTCTCCAGGCCTAATAACAGATCCATTACAATTTGCGAAATAGGTTGCGGTGGCGGTGATAACCTGGCAGCAATTTGTAACTGGGCCCGGAAAAATTCTATAAGTATTTCCTGTGCCGGGATTGATATTAATCCTGATTGTATTCAATTTGCTGTTGATAAAAATACTGCTTATCCTATTCAATTTATTTGTGCCGACTACCGTGAAGGATTACATGGAATTATAAAACCTGACATTATTTTCTCTTCGCTTTTCTGCCATCATTTTACAGATATAGAGCT
>JBKJPO010000148.1:0-5150 GCA_046595095.1 Chitinophagaceae bacterium | reverse complement strand
TAATAATTCATTATTTCGATTATATTTGCACAATATTTTTGATATCCTCTTAAATTCTGGTGAACCATTTCACTATTCCTTTCTCAACTGTACCTTTCGACGACCAGGATTTGCTTTTATAATTCGTTGTTTTTGCAGCGACTTAAAAGTTATATCCAGCGTGATTTTAGATTTCCTGATACTAAAATCTGTGGCCCCGTTTTAGAGCCATGTCCTAGATAGTCCGCTTCCTGAAGCCAGTAAGAAATTACCCATTGCCCCTAATTTATGAAAGGAAATGCTCCAATGGAGCATTTCCTTTTATCACAATGCTTTCCGGAGTATTACAAGTTTTTTAATTAAATCCTTAAGACGGTCAAGCTTAAGCATATTTGCACCATCGCTTTTAGCTTCGGAAGGAGAGGGGTGTGTTTCAATAAATATGCCATCAGCACCAGTTGCGATTGCTGCCATGGCAATGGTTTCAATCATAGCCGGGTTGCCGCCTGTAACCCCGTCCGGGGAGTTTGGTTGTTGGAGGGAATGTGTGCAATCCATCACTACAGGCACACCATGCGATCGCATGATCGGTATGTTTCGATAATCTACAACCATATCCTGGTATCCGTACATATTGCCTCTTTCGGTGAGCATCACTTTTAGATTGCCTGCTTTTTGAATTTTCTGAACAGCAAATTTCATTGCCCTGCCATCAAGGAACTGCCCTTTCTTTACATTAACTATTTTACCTGTATGTGCAGCTGCCACCAGCAGGTCTGTTTGCCTGCATAGAAATGCGGGGATCTGTAAAATATCAACAAATGGTGCGGCTATAGCTGCTTCCCCTGCTGTATGAATGTCTGTAATAGTTGGAAGCTTAAACTGTTCTCCTATATTTTTAATCAGCTTGAGCGCCACCTCATCGCCAATGCCGGTGAATGAATCAGCACTGCTTCGGTTTGCTTTGCGGTATGATGCTTTGAACACGTATGGTACACTGTAAGTTTTGCAGATTATACTTACCGCATCTGCAATTTCAGATACAACTTCTTCCCCTTCAACAACACAGGGTCCTGCAATTAGGAAAAACGAACGAGGATCGTAATCCTGGGATTTAAACAGCTCGCATAAATAATTTTCCATCGGGCAAAACTACAGATTCCAATTTTCAATTCTACATTTGCCAATTAATAAAGAATATGGTAAAAGAAAAGATACTGGTAATTGGCGCTTCTGGTCAGATTGGGGTTGAACTAACCCTGGCGCTCAGGGGAATTTATGGAAATTCAAATGTGATCGCTTCTGACCTCCGGGAAGAAAATGATTTGCTAAAGGGCACTGGCCCCTATGTGAGTCTTGATGTTATGAACAAGGAAATGCTGCACGTACAGGTGATCCGGCAACACATCACACAGATTTACCTGCTTGCGGCGATACTCTCTGCCACAGGCGAGAAAAATCCAGGGCTGGCATGGAGCCTTAATATGCAGGGCCTGCTGAATGTACTGGATATTGCGAAAGAAGAAAAACTCCACAAAGTTTATTGGCCTAGCAGCATCGCGGTTTTCGGGCCAACTTCTCCAAAGAAAATGGCCCCGCAGAAAACAGTTATTGAGCCTATTACTGTTTATGGTATCAGTAAATTTGCAGGCGAGTTCTGGTGCAATTATTTCAACCAACGGTATGGGGTAGACGTTAGAAGCCTCAGGTATCCCGGGCTTATCAGTTATAAAAGCTCACCCGGAGGAGGCACTACGGATTATGCGGTGGAGATATTTTATGAAGCTATCGAAGATAAAAAGTACACTTGTTTCCTGGAAAAAAATACTTTCCTGCCGATGATGTATATGCCCGATGCCATCAGGGCGACTATTGAATTAATGGAAGCTGATGCTTCAAAAGTCACTGTTCGAACATCATATAATATCGCGGCGATGAGTTTTTCTCCTGAAGAGATCGGCAACGAAATCAAAAAGCATATAACTGGTTTCGAAATAAAATACGAACCCGACTACCGCCAGGCAATAGCCAATAGCTGGCCGCAAAGCATCGATGATTCAGTCGCACGCAGCGATTGGGGATGGAAGCACTTGTACGACCTGGAGAAAATGACAAAAGATATGATTGTGAATTTACAGCCGGGAGCCAGGTCTTGAGATATGAATTATGAGTTATGAGTTATGAGTTGGATAAGAGTTTTGATGTCGCTTAAATATTTGATTAACTCATAACTCATAATTCATAACTCAAAAAAAATTACCTTTGCCGCAATCAAAAATGATGTAATGAAAAAATACGTATTAACGTTGGCAATTGCATTTGCCACAATTTCTTTTTGTAATGCACAAAAGTCTTTTCAATTTTCTATTGGCCCGGAGTTGGGAATTGCAACTGGCGACTTTGGTAAAACTCATTCTATAGGTCTCGGTGTAAATGTTACTGCAGAGCATATGTTTGACAAGAATTTATCCGGTACAATCGCTTCGGGTGTACTGATTTATTCAGGCAAAAGCGTGAGCAATAATTTAAAATTTCAATCACAAACCATTATTCCGATCAGGGCTGGTGCCAGGTATTACCTCGGTTCCAGTTTTTATACCGCTGGCGAACTTGGACTTGGGATTTTATCAGGTGCAGTATCGACTACTGCTTTTGGATATTCGCTCGGAATTGGTTCGAAGATAAAAACCGGTTCAAGAAATCTTGATGTAGGGGTCAAATACGATGCATACAGCAAAACCGGAACATTAGGGGCGGTAGTTTTTAAAGTTGCTTTTGTTTTGTAATAAAATTTTATCTTCTTTATTTCGTTAAAACAACAGGCCTTCAACGGCCTGCTGTTATTTTAGAACGATCCTTTAAGTAAGAGATACCTTTTAATGCATAATTTTAGTTGGTAATTATAATAAAATCAAAAAGAATCCCTTGAAACCATCTCTACTTTTTCTGTTGTTATGTTCATTTTCGATAGCAGCAATTTCTCAAAAACCTTTAAAAAATGCTGCGAAGATTGGTGCCTTTATCGGCTCTGCTAATCTTTGTTATGAGCGTGTAATTGGAAAGCGCTTTTCCTTAGCTGTTACACCGGCTATTGGAGTTTTCAGTTCAAACGGAATCAGGTACAGCATTGGGGGAGGTGGACTTGAATTCAGATATTATCTTCCAGTATTGAAGAGAAATGCCCCGATGGGATTTTATCTTTCCCCGGGGGCAGGTGTATACTCAGGTAATGCTTCTGTGCAATTTACAAATGGGGTAAGAACCAAAACACCGATTAATGGAACTGCTATAAAAGCAACCGCCGGATACCAGCATGTATTCAAAAATAATTTTGTACTCGATGTTTCTGGTGGAACTCAATATCTTAAATTAAAGTTTAAAGGTGGTGGTGGCCTTTTCATCAATGACGAAGCATTTACAGGATATGTTCCTTATGTGGGAGTGGGCGTAGGGTACGCTTTTTAGGAATATGAAATATGATATAGGAATTATGAATTATGAATTATGAATTATGCATTATGCATTGCGAATAAAAGTATTAACTGAATGAATTCAAAATTCATAATTAGATCAGATTTCCAATACTTCTGCCATACTAAAAACCCCTTTTTTTCCAAGTAAAAATTCTGCTGCAAGGACCGCCCCCAGCGCGAATCCTGTACGATTATGCGCTGTATGAGTGATCTCGATATCGTCAACATCAGAGCGGTAAATTATTTTATGGGTACCGGGTGCCGGGTCAATTCTTTGGCTTATTACCTGCAGTTCATTTTCTTTTGTTGTTTTTTCGTTTACCCATAATGTTAGGGAAGGAGAATTGTCAATTATTTGTTTGGCAAGTGTTATCGCCGTACCGCTTGGAGCATCTTTTTTTTCTGTATGATGTATCTCTTCCACTTCTGCTTTGTAAGATGGAAGATTTTTCATCAAAGACGAAAGTTTTTTATTTAATTCAAAAAAAATATTTACACCGATACTGAAATTGCTTGCATAAATAAAAGCGCCCTCCTTTTGCAAACAAAGCCCTTTTATCTCTTCAAGTCTTTCAATCCAGCCGGTTGAGCCGCAGACCACGGGGATATTTGAATCGAAACATGCGGTTATATTTTCAACCGCAGAATTGGGTCCTGTAAATTCGATCGCTACATCGCATCCTTGTAAAGCTTGAGCGGTAAATTCTTCCCTGTTATCAATATGAATTTTAAGGCAAATGGTATGACCGCGTTGGATAGCTGTCTCTTCAATTGCTTTTCCCATTTTCCCATAACCTATAATGGCAATATTCATGAATTGAAATTTGATTTTGAAATCAAAACTACGGATGTACCGGTATGTTTCGGGAGTTATTTTTGATTTTCAGTATCAAGCTTAGCCCGGTGGTTTTTCCAAGGTCGCTATAACCCGGACTTAATCTAAGGCTAAGATCATCACTAACGTCGAAGGCTTTTAAATGCCCATCAACAGCGGCATCCACTACATTAAGGCCCCAGAATAAAATGAATACAAGTACTGAGTAATCGACATTCTGGCGAAATGAATTCCTGTAACTCCTGATAGATTCATTCGAAAGATTTTTAAAACGGGGATCGATCAGTGCATCATTGGCCGGCAAGGAATCTGTTCTAAAAATGAAAGCTTTTCTCAAAAGCTTATATTCTTTTACATTATAGGCAAAGGTATAAGCCGTAACTCCCAATGCGCCATAAACAATCGGAATCTTCCAATATTTTTTATTGTAATACTGACCCCAGCCAGGTATCATTAGTGATCGGAGTGTGGCTTTTCTCGGACTATGTTTTTTTATAGTACTATCTGCCTTTGCCTCTTTTGTTGCTTTGGAAACTGTAACCCTTGTTGCATCACGCGGCTGCTGTGCCACCAACTCCTTTGCAGATGCCATTGTAAAACATAGCAGGAACAGGATTTTTTTTTTGTTTAGATCAACTAACATCAATATTCATCTTTTCGAGAATTGCATTTAACTCATCAAGGGAATAATACTCAAAGTTGATATTTCCTGTACCCTTCTTGCTGTGGCTGAGCTTAACCCTGGTGCCATAATGCGATGCTAAGTTATCTTCTATCTTTTTCAAACCAGGGGTGAGGGTAGATTTTGCAGCAATATTAACATCCTTTCCACCGGTGTACATTCTGCGTACAAGCTCTTCCGT
>JBKJPO010000116.1:0-3926 GCA_046595095.1 Chitinophagaceae bacterium | reverse complement strand
CTTTTTCATCGTCCACCGACGGATCCACATGGACGTCGAGATCTTCCGGTGATATTGGCGCAGGGATATTTGCAACAGGCGCCAGCACCTATACTTTCAGCTCGCCGCAGATCGTGTATAAAACAGTAACCATCACGGGTCTTAATATTCTTAACAACGGTGATTTTTATTTGCGCTGGATATTTAACAATACCGGTAACACTAATTCACAGGGCCTGGGCCTTGACAATGTGGTTTTATTTGCCGGCAGTGCTACACCGGCACTAAGTGCGAAATTAAGAGACAGCGTATCCATTGACACTGGTGTACAAAGCCAGGCCAACCCCGGCGACCAACTCACCTACACAACTGTTATAAAAGATACTGGTACCGCCGATGCGGTCAACGTGATATTGACCCAACCCATTCCCAATAACACCACACTTGCCAATGGTTACAGAACATCCTCACTGGCAAGAGATGATGGTTATACCACTCCTGCCGCCACTACATTAAATGTTGCGGCCGGCGGTGTGCTCACCAATGATTTTGGAATACCATCTCCCACTGTTCTCTCCTTCGGGTCTTCTTCCAATTCCTCTGCTACGGTTGTCGGCTCTGCAGGAAGTTCTGATAACGGGGGAACGCTGACCGTGAATGCAAATGGATCTTTTTCATATACTCCGGCTGCAGGATTTATCGGTGTAGATAAATTTTCATACCTGGCGGGCAATGGCAATCCACCGAATAACGATGGCATTGTGACGATCACGGTTGGGGCTGCACCCATTGCCAACCCTGAAACGTATAGCATTGTTGGCAATGTTTCTATTATTCCCAATGCCACCCAGGGTGTGCTAGCCAATGATGCAGGAACAGGGGTGACGGTAACTGCAGTAAATGGCAGTGCAGCAAATGTAGGAGTACCCATCCTGACCACTGACAATGGTAACCTGACCGTGAATGCCAATGGCAGCTTCACCTACAACCCACCTGCCGGCTTTGAAGGCATTGATGATTTCACCTACACTATTGATAATGGATTTTCTTCACCCACCACAACCACTGTTACCCTAAACATCGCTGGCATGGTTTGGTTTATAACCAATGGTGGTGCGGCGGGTGATGGCAGATTATCATCTCCTTTCAACAGCATTGGCGCATTCCAGGCCGTGAACAATGGCACAGGCAATAACCCTGCCGCCAACGATAATATTTTTGTTTTTGAAAATGCTTCGTTCTACACCGGCTCGCTGACATTATTGAGCGGGCAGAAATTAATCGGCCAAGATGCAACAGCAAGCCTTTCTTCCCTTACAGGACTTACACCCAATGCAACATACAGCAACCCATTCCCGGCAATGAACACCGGGGCGCCGGCTACCACGCTGAGTACTACAGTGGCAGCTACCAATGCTATAAACTTAGGAAGCGGTAATACGATCCGCGGATTGACAGTAGGCAATACCACCGGAGCAAAGATCTTCGGCAATATATTCGGAACAGTTACCATCGGCAACGATGCAAGTCCTGACGTTACGCTGAATGGCAGCGGCCAGGCCCTGAATCTTACCACTGGAGCATTCTCTTCAACTACCGGGCTTGCCAGTGTAACATCAACAAGCAGCAGCAGCCAGGGACTTATTCTTACAGGTGTAACCGGACCAGCAGGCACTGTGAATTTCGGAAGCACTAATATCTCAGGTTCTACTACACAAGGAATTCTAGTTGGCACTACGACGGCAAATATCAATTTTGGAAATACCGTAGTGTCAGGTGGTACCGATGGTTTATCCTTCCAGAACAATAGTGCAGGTACAAGAACATTCGGCACGCTTTCCATAACCAGCACGGGTGCAAACACCAGCTTCCTGCATGCGTTAGGTGGTGGTATCGTGACGGCCGGTGTGACGACTATTTCCAACGGAACGGGTACTGGAATCAACATACAGAATAACACAGCGCAAATAACTTTTGGGGCTACGACTATTACTAAATCCGGGGCAGGTACAGCCATCAACATCGCGAATACCGGAGCAAGCAATGGCAACATCACTTTTAGCGGTGTAACATTGGGTACGTCTGGTATAAGACTGGCGGGTCCGGCAATTGTGATCAACAATACAGCCGGCACCAATACCAGTGTCTATGATTTTGGAGTGGTAAGCATATTTACTGCAGGTGCCATCGGGTTCTCCGCTACTAATGTGGAAGGCACTATTAATATTGCTTCGGGAGCTATTGATGTAACCACGCAATCGGCGATTGCTATTGACGGTCCGGCAGGACTGACTACACTCAGTATCACACTCGGTACAGTCAACTCAACCGGCGGAGGAAGCAATGTATCACTTATAGATTGCGCCGGAACTGCAACTCTCGGTACAGGAGCATTATCCGGGGTTACCACATCATCCTTTAACGTGTCGGGAGGAACGGTCACTTCAAATTATAGCGGAAATATTACCCAGGCAGTCGCCGGACTTGCGATGGTTAATGTAAGCGGCGGGCATATAACTGGTACGATCACTTTCCAGACAGGAACATTAAGTGCAACAAACAGAACAGGCTTGCAATTTGATAATGCAGATGGCACTTATAATTTCATTGGGACAACTACACTTAATGGTGGCGATACAGGAATACATATTTTAAATGGCTCAGGCGGCACATTCAGTTTTGCGGCTCCTTCGGGCAGCATTGCCATCACGAACCCCACTGGTACTGCATTCAATGTAGGCGGTACCAGCAATACCGCCAATATCACCTATAACGGAAATATCACCAAGAACAATGCGGGTAGTATGGTAAGTATTGTCAATCACACAACCGGAACGATCACTTTCTCTGCCGGCAATACCCTAAGTGCTACCACTGCATCAACAGGCAATGGTTTACAGTTTGATAATGCTGATGGTACTTATAATTTCAATGGAACAACAACTTTGAATGGAGGGGATGCGGGTATTGATATATTGAACGGGTCAGCAGGGACATTCAGTTTCCCCATTAATACAACGATCACTAATCCCACCGGCACATCTTTCAACCTGACGGGCAGCAATGCCAATGTTACCTATAGTGGAAGCATTAGCGACAATACCGGTCTTGCTGTGAATATAGATAACCATGATGCAGGAACGATCACATACCAGACAGGAAATATTACATCTACAGGGTCAGGTATATCGGTCATTAACTCAAATGCCGGATCGATCAATTTTAATAATCCAACGATTAGCCTGAACACAGGTGCCAGTACAGCAATCGAAATTAATAATAATGCAGGCGCTACGATTAACTTCACGCCTGCAGGAGGCGGTAATGGTTTAGACATAACCACTACAAGCGGTGGTGGAATTAATGCAACAGGAGGCGGAACAGTCATTGTAACAGGAGCAGGAAATACTATTTCATCCGGCACAGGTACTGCATTAAATGTTACAAGTACAACTATTGGTGCAAGTGGTCTTACTTTCCTAAGTATATCCTCCAACGGAGGTACGGCTACCGGAATTATTTTGGATAATACTGGTGCAGGAGGACTAACGGTTACGGGTACCGGTACAGCAGTGAGCGGTGGTACCATTGCCAACAAAACTGGTGCTGATGGAACTACAATTGGTAGTGGTATCTACCTGAACAGTTGTTCCAATGTTTCCCTTACAAGAATGCAGCTAAATGACTTTACAAACTTCGGCATTCGTGGAATCAATGTGAACAACTTCACACTGTCAAATTCCAACGTTCAAAGTCTTGCCAGCGGAACCAGTAAGATCGGTGATAATGCTGCAGCAGACGAGGGATCAATATCTTTCAGTGGGCTTACCGGCACAGCTACTATTACCAACTGTATAATAGAAGATGGGCTTGAGGACAATTTTAAAGTAATTAATGCAAGTGGTACGCTTAGCCAATTCACTATGACAGGCACAACCATCCGGGAC
>JBKJPO010000499.1:0-11266 GCA_046595095.1 Chitinophagaceae bacterium | reverse complement strand
TATTAAAAAAAATTGAATGATGATGCAGGTGTTTAAAAGCAAGATGTTACTCTAAAAAAGCATCTTCCTTATCCACAGGAGTAATTAAAATGTGAATAAAATATTTGCTAAAAACTTTTATGTTAGAAAAAATTATTTCTAATATTGTGCAGGGAATTTATTCCCGGTACTTACTAACCCATCTATATATTAAAGCTCGGTCCTGAAACCGGGCTTTATTATTTCATTCACTTCGTTCCATCTTTCTCGTTTCTCGTTTCTTGTTTGTTTGAAAACGAGAAATTTAATTAACAAGAAACAAGTACTGGAAACGAGAAACATGAAACAAGAAACAGGGTTTATTTATGAATAGCTATTTCGTTGTCTACAAACCATTCAATGTACTTTCTCAATTCACTTCATCGGAAGGCAAACAAACTTTGAAAGATCATTTTGAAGTTCCTACCGATGCCTACCCGGTTGGAAGACTCGATTATGATAGTGAGGGATTGTTGATCATCACATCAGATAAAAGCATAAACGGTAAACTGCTTGATCCAACTGAAGGTTATGAGAAAGAATACTGGGTGCAGGTGGAAGGAGATATAACAGCAGAAGCAATCATCCTGATGAGAAATGGATTGGACATAAACATTGAGGGGAAGATTTACCGTACGAAAAAATGCTACGCAAAAAAATTTGAGGTAGAACCGAAACTTCCGGCTCGAAATCCACCTATCCGTTTCAGGCAACAGATCCCAACCAGCTGGATAAGTATAATCATTACAGAAGGAAAAAACCGGCAGGTAAGAAAGATGACAGCAAAAGTGGGTTATCCAACACTTAGACTCATCCGGTGGAGGATTAGCAAGCTGGATCTTCAGGGCCTCGAACCGGGTGAAATGAGAATTTTAAATAAGGGGGAAATGTATAACTTGCTGTTTAGTTAATTTAACCAGGCATGTTATTTTAATAACAAGCAATTATAATATCAAATATTCAGCATGTTAAAGTCAATGACCGGTTTTGGAAGGGCAGAACAAACAGTAAATGAAAAGTCGTATTTAGTTGAGATAAAATCACTTAATGGAAAGCAACTTGAAATAAACCTGCGAATCCCGGCACTTTTAAAATCATACGAGTTTGATGTTCGTAACATGTTACAGGAAAGTCTGCTTCGTGGAAATGTAGAATGCTTAATCACAATCAAACAGAATGGCGCAAGCCGGCCGGTTGTAGTCAATACCGATCTAATCAAAGCATATTATAAACAAATTGAAATTCTTGCAGGGGAGCTCAGCATCGATACAAATTCGGTGCTTGCAGCTTTACTTCGTTTACCTGAAGTCGTTTCCCCATCAAATGAAATACTCAATGATAAAGACTGGCACGACTTGAAATCAGTAGTGCAATCAGCATTGGATGAACTTAATGCACACAGGCTTGAAGAAGGCAGGTCCATCGAAGAAGAACTGCTTTTGAGAATCAAAAATATCAACGCACAGGAAGAGGAAATATTAAAGCTTGAGCCAAACCGGAAACAACGCATACGCGATGAGATCGTGCAATTGCTTGAGCAACACGTAGGCAAAGAAAATTATGATGGCAATAGGCTCGAGCAGGAACTGATTTACTATATCGAAAAAATTGATATTACCGAGGAGCAGGTACGCCTCAAGAATCACTGCGATTATTTTACCAGCATTCTCGATGGACCTGAAGAGGCAAAGGGTAAAAAGCTTTCATTCATCCTCCAGGAAATTGGCCGGGAAGTAAATACCACTGGTTCTAAAGCCTATGATGCGCAAATACAAAAATGCGTTGTGCTGATGAAGGATGAAATGGAGAAGGCGAAAGAACAGGTGTTGAATGTTCTGTGACTAAACCACTGATTGATATGATTAACATAATTTACGAAAATTGGCTCCATTAAAAATTCAAACAATCATAGGGATCATATGAATGATAAGAATCCGTGGTCTGCCTTGAAGAAACTATTTTCTATCCTTCCTCTTTTGATTCTATTGTTAACTTCCTGCGCCAAGATCGACCTCTATGAGAAGAATACAATAATTTCCAAACAGGAATGGACTTCGGGCAACAAACAGGAGTTCACATTCACGCTTTCGGATACCGCAGCCTGTTATCAACTTTTTGTTGTACTCCGACATACAGATGCTTATCAATTCAATAATATCTGGCTAAATATTTCTGCACAAATTCCTGGTGATACCTTACAATCCAGGAATGTTGAACTCTCACTTGGCAGTGATGCAAAGGGATGGGAAGGGAAGGGTATGAGCGATATTTATGAAGTACGCAAACCCATAACACAAGGCAGGCCAGTAAGATTTAAGAGAGCCGGCAATTATACTTTTACAATCGGCCAGGTAATGCGGCAGGATCCATTGAAGCATATAATGAGTATTGGATTGAGGCTGGAAAAAGTTACCTGCATTGATTAATTGCCGGATCTATTTTTGATTTCCAGGATACGCAGACTTTGTACATTCCAAATCCCAATCAGTTGCCTTCAATTTTTAAAATAAAGCGTTTAAGGGTAATTTTCCTGGTGTACTGGATTATGCTGGCGTATATAATTGCGGCATTAATATTCTGGTTCATTGCACTCAACAGGCAGAATGGGATCATGATGAATTTCAGGGAGGAGCGACTGGATAAAACATCTCCGAACTATAACGCAGAAATACAGAAGATTGAAAAAGATACCAGGAAGAAGCGTTTCCAGTATGCCGGTGAAGGCGTAACTTTTTTCCTGCTCATCATTGCCGGGGCTGTGTTTGTTTACAAGGCGCTAAGAAAACAATTTAAGATATCACAACAGCAACAACATTTCATGATGGCTGTAGCCCATGAACTAAAAACGCCGATCGCTGTTACAAAGCTAAACCTCGAAACTTTACAAAAGCATAAACTTGAAAGTGCGCAGCATGATCGCCTTATTCAAAATACTTTACAGGAGGCCAATCGGCTCAATGATCTTTGCAACAACATGCTTCTTGCAAGCCAGATAGAAGCCGGGGGTTACAAGGTTACAGATGAGAGTATAGATCTTGCTGAACTGCTTGCGCAATGTCTTCAGGATTTCAGGCTGCGTTTTCCTTCGAGAAATATCAGCATGAATTTTATCGAAGGGGCTAATGTTACTGGTGACAGACTTTTATTGCAAATGATGATAAACAACCTGATCGATAACGCGATTAAATATTCACCGCGTGATTCAGGCATAATGATTGAAATTGGAAAAGATGACCGCGTCGTGTCTTTCCTGGTGAAAGATCATGGTAAGGGTATTCCGGAGGAGGAACGCCAGAAAGTATTTAGGAAATACTATCGCATCGGTAATGAGCATACAAGGGGCGCAAAGGGTACAGGCCTTGGTTTATACCTTTCTAAAAAGATTGTGCAACAATACAAGGGAGACATTGCGGTGACAAATAATAGTCCATGTGGCAGTATTTTTAAGGTTGATTTGCTGATTGAAAACAATAGTTCTATCTAAAAAAATCGATTGCACAGCAGAATACTTTCATTCCTGAACATTGCTTATTGAAATTGAATATTTAACTTAAGTAAAACTCAATATTCAATATTCAATACTCAACAGAAAAATCTTTATACACATAAAAAAAGAAGGAGATAAGAATTATGGCTGATAAGAAAATTTCAATTCTTTTAGTAGAAGATGAAGAGAACCTGCAGGAAGCATTAAAACTTAACCTGGAGCTCGAAGGCTATGAAGTAACTTCTGCTTACGATGGTGTTGAAGCTTTGAAAGCGATTCAAAATGAATATTTCGACCTGATGATTCTTGATGTGATGCTGCCGGAACTGGATGGGATCAGTGTTTGCGAGAGCATCCGTTTGCAGAATAATGATATCCCAATCCTGATACTGAGTGCCAGGAATAGTAGTGCAGACAGGGTGCTTGGTTTAAAAAAAGGCGCTGATGATTATCTTACCAAACCTTTCAATCTTGAAGAGTTATTGTTGCGTGTTAGTAAGCTCATCGAGAAGAGCAGGAAGATTTCGATAAAGCAAGCCGTCGCTGATGAATATAGCTTTGGAAAAAACCTGGTAAACTTTAAGGCGCTCGAAGGCACTACGCGTCAAGGCGAAAAAATTATGCTTACTAAAAAAGAAACCATGTTATTGAAACTTCTTATCGAGAATAAAAATGAAGTTGTGCCAAGGGAAAAAATTTTGCAGGCAGTCTGGGGATACAATGTTTATCCAACCACGCGAACCATCGATAATTTTATCCTGAATTTTCGAAAATATTTTGAAGAAGACAGCCGCAATCCAAAATACTTTCACTCTGTTCGGGGTATTGGATATAAGTTCACAGAGAATTAGCGATCAAAGTCAATATTATGTAAACGCAACAGTGCGCTGGAAAATTTTTCGAAATCAGTTGTTTCCAAAAAATGATTTATTGTTCATTCCCTAGCCTGATTTACCTCTTCTTTAGGCTTCACCGATAATTTTCTTACATTAGATTCAACAAACTAATATTCATGTCAGCTATCGATCGGAGAAATTTTCTGAAAACAACCGTTTTATCTGGTATTCCTCTACTTGTGCCTGCAGGTGCGGTATTAGCAGGCACGACAAAAGTGGAGAGTCCAGGGAGCACAGAACCTGTTGTAAAATTTTTTGGAGATGGAGAAATGTTTGATACGACCAGCTTAATCAATGAACTGCAAAAGATCAATGCATTAAAGCAAATTGAACCCGACAGGTATGGAGTTGGTGGAGTAGTAGCAGAATTGGAGAAAAAATTTGAATTGATAACCGGTAAAGAAAAAGCCATTTTTATGCCCACAGGTACTATGGCCAACCAGTTTGCCATATCAATATTAAGTGGTGGAAATGCAAAAGTATTTGTACAGGAAACCAGTCATGTGTTTAGGGATGAAGCAGATGCGGCGCAGGCTGTATTTGGAAAGAGATTGATACCACTTGCCCAGGGAGAAACTTATTTTACTGCTGAACAGTTGCAACATGCGGTTGAATACCATAAAAAAAGTGAAAATTTTATCGATAAGGTTGGTTGCATATCCCTGGAGAATCCTGTGAGGCGCACAGATGGTAAAATGATACCATTGAATGAGATAAAAAAGATCAGTGCCTATTGCCGCAGCAATAATATTAACCTGCACCTGGATGGTGCAAGAATTTATATGGCTGCAGCATGGACCGGGGTGAGCATCAAAGAGTTTGCATCATATTTTGATACGGTCTATATCTCTTTATACAAATATCTTGGAGCTTCAGCAGGAGCCATGCTTTGCGGAAGCAGGGAAGTGATTGGGAAAATGGAGCGCCTTGTGAAGATACATGGGGGCGCTATGTTTCGCAACTGGACCAATGCTGCAATGGCACTGCAAAGGCTCGAGGGAATGGAAAGCAGGTTACTAAATGCCAAAGAAAGATCCGGCGAAATATTTGAAGAGTTGAACAGGTTAACCGGGGTAAAGATTAGCCCATTGAATGGCGGCACCAATATCTACACAATGGTGTTGGCAAAAAACATTAATGGCAAGTTGCTTGCCGAAATCTTGAATAAGAAACATAATATCCGTATGGGAATTCCAGATACAGTTAATGAGGTAAAAATTTCTGTAAACGAAACTCTTCTTTATAAAGATTCAAAAGTAATCATCAATTCATTTGTGGAAGCACTGGAGCAGGCAAGGGCCTAGTTCTTTATTCCGCTATTGCATTAAAACTATTCGTTCGCTTCGCAAATTCTATTTTTTTCAATGCGCCGAAGGCGCTACCTGTTTGTAGCCACCAGTTGCTTATCAAGTAAGCCGAGGACCTCATTCGCTTTCTCAAACACATCCTGCATCTCTGCATGTGCCATTGAAGGTGATGCATAAACATTAAGTTCAATATCGTCAATTAATGAGGAGACTAACTGGCTCGTATGCACGTTAACACCCTTCTTATCCAATGCTTCATTAATCCGTTTCTTATTCAGTTCTTCAATCGGGACCTGCAATCTTTTGGAAAGATATTGTTTCATCGACCGGTTTAGTGAGGTAAAGAAGCCCACTGGATCCTGGTCCATTAATTTTTGCTGTGGCACAATCAATGGACTCACAGGGATGATGGGTTCTACCGGCAAAACTGGTGGTACTGGCTTACCGGAAAGCTTATCTTCATACATCTCAGCTGGCTTTTTCTTCGAATTCCTGTTTAGGAGAACAAAAGTAATTAATACTATCACAGCAATTCCTGCAGCAATCCATAACAATAGTCCCAGCAAGCTGCTACTCTCCTCTTTAGTTGTACCGGATGCAGAAGGAATAACAGGTTTCTTTCCCTTACCTTTTGAAACATTTAAACTTATGGGTTCAGACCTCAGCGTTTTATACGATTTTGATTTTAGGTCAAAATAAGAGAACTCGATTGGGGCGATGATATAATTTCCCTGCCTGGATATGGTGAATGGATAGGCATATTGTTTTTCACCAGTAACCGGTACTACATTTTTATTGATGGTTTCTGTTGCTCTTGGCTCAAAGTTTTCGATACCATCGGGCATTGATACTCCCGGACCATTAATAAGATGGATATTTCCTGCACCATAAAGATCAATACGCAGGCTGCCTGCATCATCCGTACTGAGTCGCGGGTTAACGAGCCAACTTGTCATTTTAAATTCTCCAACTGCACCTTTGAAACCAGCAGGTTTGCCTTCTTCGGGTAGAGGATTGATGGTAATTTGAACCGGTTTACTTGCCAGGCTTACTTTTACAAGTTGTATAGCTTCTGGTGGTATGGTAGATTGTGCAAATCCGTAGAGGAGTTCCTGGAGATCTGCACCATTTCTTGCATTTGCATAATCACCTTTTAAGAAAGTAATTTCATTTTCCACTTCGCATGATTCGAGTTCGGCAGTGCCTGGCTGTAAAGGATACAATTGTACCTTTCTAAGGATGTACACGCTATAATCACGCCCTCCTAATTTTTCAGTACGCAGTTCATAGTTATTCCCGATCTCGAGATCAGTAACAGAAAACCCATTAAAGGAAGGGCTTTTGGTAAGATTCGATTCAGATTTGAGCCTCGTATATAATTTATAAGTTGCGACTACCGGTTCGCCAACGAAGCATGATGTTTTATTTACATCAACTTTTACGAACATGTTTTTGGAAACCTTCTCCCGAATATTTTCCCCGGGCTTCAATATGTAATCTTCATATCCCCGCACTACGGGCTGTTGTTCAGGAACGTCAAAACCGGAAAAAGGCGAATAGGGATTGATACTGTTACCAGTTGCGTTTTCTGTTACTTCTATATTTAATGAAGCCGTCTGGTAGATTTTCCCATCCATACTGGCGCGCGCAGGCCCGATCGTTAGCCTACCTTTTTTGCCTGCCCTCAAAATATAGCTTATGGCAATATATTGGCTCACATTTCCATTGATCGTACTCATCCCGCTTTGCTGATTAGGACCGCTTTCCACAATAAAGCCAGGAAATTTTGGCGGGGAAAGTTGCTCAATATTACCAGGATTATCAATCCTGAAATCTACTTGTAATCGTTCATTACGTCCCAATTTATTTGCTGAAGCGATAGCAGAAAATTTCGGTTGGGCATAGAGGTTATAGCCATTAAATACCAGTAAGATTATAAAAGCAAAGTAAAATTTATGATATAAAGAGTTTCTGGAAATATTCATTTGCGTGCCCACATTTTTCACAGGACAAAAATAACCCTTAATAAAAAGCCATCCATAAGAATACATGAGTGGCCTGTTAATTAATCTGTAAATGCCTAATTTAATTTACAGATATACCCCCCAAATTTTCCGGAATTGGTTGATTTCCCATCAGGAAAAATTCACAATTGTATCTATCACTAAAGCTGAACTTCATACTACCACTGCCCCTGCACTGCCCACTCCCTAAGAAAGGTCCCCAAGTTGCGGTCGTATTACGATCTCCTCCACACAAGCTTGTGCAGATAATTGGGAAGCCGCAAATATCATCTCAGCGATATCAGTTGCTTCTATGATGCGCTGACGGCTGATGCCACTACCTTCCCATGAATGGGTAAAAACTGCACCAGGAAATACTGCAGTTACTTTGATACCCTTGCTTTTTAGCTCATGTCGCAGGTTGTCGCTGAGCCCTTTTAAAGCATACTTGCTGATGCTGTAAGAGCCTCCATTAGCATATGCATGCAGCGAAGCAATCGAACAGATGTTAAAAATATGCCCTTCGTTTTGACGGGTCATTTTTGGCAACAACATGCGCGTGATGTGGTAAGCACTCGCAAGATTAACATTGATCATTTCTTCAAATACGCCATCCTCTTCTTCCGAGATATTACCCGGGAGAAAGCGACCGGCATTATTAACTAATACATCAATATTGATGTCCTGGGCCAGTATCCATTTGCCAAAATTAATTACCTGTTCTTTATCTGAAAGATCAACAGGAATTGCTTTTACCCTGATGGCTGGGTACATGGTTTGCAGTTCACTTACACAGGTATAGAGTTCTACTTCATTTCGGGCGCATAGGCTCAGGTTGAATCCTTTGGAAGCAAATTTCTGCGCGATTGCCCGCCCGATCCCCTTTGTTCCTCCCGTAATGATTGCGTGCATAAAATTAATTTTAACAGCTGTAATAGAATTTCTGTAATGGCAAATCTACAATCTGTAATTTGCATCTCATTACAAAAGCATCTCCTACCAGGCAATGAAATACCGGCACCTCTTTTTTGATCTCGACCATACCCTTTGGGATTTTGATACAAATGCGAAAGCTACACTAAGCGAAATATTCCAGGTTTTTAATTTAAAAGAACAGGCCATACCCGATTTTGAGCAGTTTTATCTCAGGTATCTTCATCACAATACTATTCTCTGGGACCGGTATCACAAAGGATTTATCAGCTCTGAGGACTTGAAATGGAAACGCATGTGGCTCACCCTGCTAGATTATAAAATTGGTAATGATGAACTTGCAAAAAATATGAGTGCGGAATTTCTTGAGATCCTGCCCACCAAAAAAGCCCTTTTCGAACATACACTAGAAATCCTTGACTACCTGCAGCAAAAGAATTACCAGGTGCATATGATCACTAATGGTTTCGAGATCACTCAATGGCGAAAGATCAACAATGCAGGCCTGGCAAAGTATTTCACGAATGTTATCACCTCTGAGGCTTCCAGTTCTATAAAACCGAATAAAGAGATTTTTCAGTACGCCTTAAACCTTTCGGGTGCTGAGTTAAGGGAGAGCCTGATGATCGGGGATAATCTTGATGCGGATATCCAGGGTGCGATTGATTTTGGGATGGATAGTGTTTTTGTAAATCATATCAATGCCCCCACTTCAGTTATTCCAACTTATACGATTACACATCTAAAAGAACTGGAGGGTATATTATGATTAAAAATAAAAGTGGATAGCAGATTATAACTCTTACATCATTGTAAGGCAAACCCGGGTAGCGAGGGTTTCAACTAAGCAATCTCCTACATTTCAAAAATGAAGAAAATTTTTCGTCCCTCTTATCAATTAATCAAACCCGTCTCAGAGCTTAACCGTACTTGCTTTTTCTTTCCAATTGCAGCCGCCTTCTTTTTTAATGCAGGATTTTTTTGCCTTCTTTTTCTTTTTAGTATTATCAGCAAAAGTAATTCCTGAAACAATGAACAGGGAGGCTGCGAAGATTAGGATCTTCTTCATTGTGATGATTTTTAATTTATCAAAATAAGGTAAATAATGTTATCGTAATTTAAGGAATGATCCGGGTACTCAATCTGAATATTACATGACTGGTAAGTTTCGCTTTGGAAATTTTACTGTTTCTTAATCAAACTGTAGCCAATACAGTTACTCCACCCTGTACCGCTTCATTAAGCGTCACATTTACCTTGGTTCCTAATGGTAGCAATACATCAACCCGGCTCCCAAATTTTATAAAGCCCATTTCTTCGGCCTGTTTTACTTTCTGGCCAACAGTAAGATAGTTGATGATGCGTTTTGCCAAAGCCCCGGCAATTTGTTTTACCAGGATCACAACTTCCCCGTTTTTGATAACTACCGAATGCCGTTCATTCTCTGTTGATGATTTCGGATTCCAGGCCACAAGATATTTGCCTTTATGATATTTGCTGTAAAGCACTTCACCATCAATTGGGTTGCGATTTACATGCACATTTGCCGGGCTCATGAAAATGGAAACCTGCAAGCGTTTATCATTGAAATATTCTGTGTCTGTAATCTCTTCGATCACTACTACTTTTCCATCAGCAGGGCAGATCACCTGGGTGGTGCCGATCGTGTGTTTCCTGGCGGGTACGCGGAAAAATGAGGCCATGAATAGCAGGAGAAATAAAGTGCCGATAAAAATAATCCAGCCCAGTAATGGCATTGAGGCACTGAAAAAGAAAAAGAAAATGAAATTAATTGCCCCAAAAACCAGCGTACTGATCGCAATGGATTTATGCCCTTCCCGGTGAATTCTCATTCAACAAATATAGAGATAATGGTTAATGGTTAGCAGGTTAATGGGTAATGAAAAAACCGGGACATTTTTTATTAAACATTAACCTTAAAAAAATGAACGTACAACCACACAAAAGGTATCGCTACCAGCATAGAATCGAACCTATCGAGAAATCCACCATGACCGGGCATGAGGCTACCGCTATCTTTTACATTAGCCATTCGCTTGATCTTACTTTCCAGGAGGTCACCAAAGGTACCGGCAACAGCACAGATAGCAGCGATGGCTATCCAGTCAATTACCTGGTAATAGCCAGTACACCAGCCCAACAAGGAAACTGCCAGAACGCAAAGCACTGCTCCACCTGCCGTGCCTTCCCAGGTCTTTTTTGGAGAAATTTTTGAAAAAGGAGTTTTACCAATAAATGATCCAACGATGTAAGCCATGGTATCGTTTATCCAGATTGAAAACATTATCCCGGTCGGAATAACCATATTGATAAATGGCGCACCGGTATTGTTCCAGCCTGGTTGCTGCGCGTTCATACGGAGATCAAGCATAAGCATAACCGGGAGGCTAATATAAAAGATCCCTGATAAAATAATAAGTAGATAGCTGCGCGGATTTATTTTTTTTACCAGGCTGATAAATTCGTACCAGCATCCAAAATGGATTATGGTAAAAAGAATAGCGAAGCTCCATACATTCCACCACAACCCGGTAAGCATTACAATTACGAAAACGACTGCGGTTAATGCACGTGTCCTGAATGTTTGAAGATTGAATCCCA
>JBKJPO010000369.1:0-4386 GCA_046595095.1 Chitinophagaceae bacterium | reverse complement strand
AATTCCTCCCGGTTTAAATAACCCTTTCCAACCTGTACGCCACCAACATGTAATTCACCGGCCATGCCTTCCGGGACAAGGCTCCCATCTTTATCAAGAAAATAGACCTGGCAATTTGACAAAGGCCGGCCAATAGGAATTTTATCCGTACTGATCTTAAATAATCCTTCATCAATTCCATGTGACGTATCATAACAAGTAACATCAGCCGTTACTTCACTAGAGCCATAAATATTTAGAAGCCGATGCGATGATGAAGGAAATATTTTGTAGAATTCTTCTACGAGATCGCTGGTCAATTCTTCTCCACTTGAAGTCCAGAGGTGAAGGAAAGGCAGTGTGCGACCTTCTGCCTGGAGTTTAATTAATATAGTACGTAATAAAGATG
The DNA here is from genome assembly GCA_046595095.1 of Chitinophagaceae bacterium. Taxonomy (GTDB): domain Bacteria; phylum Bacteroidota; class Bacteroidia; order Chitinophagales; family Chitinophagaceae; genus Ginsengibacter. The sequence goes on along the minus strand of JBKJPO010000369.1, from coordinate 3,998 downwards.
GTACCAAAACCCATCTTGAAATTTTATTTGCCGATAATTTTTCAATTAATAAATCAAGATCAAGCACATCACTGCTGGTAAAAATTACTGAAGGGATTCCTTTTACCAATGGCCCAAATAATTCCCAGATGTGGTCTACAAAGCCAATCGATGTTTTAATTGCTGATACCTCATCATTTGCAAATGGATATGTTTCCCACATCCAATTCATCCGGTTGATAAATCCACGGTTCCCCAGTTTCACGCCTTTGGGTTTGCCTGATGAGCCAGAAGTATAAATTATACAAAGTAGCGGATCTGTCTCTTTGCTAAAAGGAAGGTTAGTTGATGGCCACCCAGGTGACTGGTCATTTTCCTCAACAAAAATTGTTGTAATATTTTCCGGTAAAGCTAACGTTGAAGCTAAAGCGCTTGTAGTAACCAGGATTTCTGAACCACTATCTTTGAATAAATACTTTATCCGAGCTTCAGGATAATCCGGATCTACAGGGAGATAAGTGCCACCAGCTTTTAATATGCCGAGCATCCCGGTAACCAGTTCTACACTCCTTTCCACGCTTATTGCTACCAGGGAGCCCATGGTTACTCCATGGCTTATTAAATGATGTGCGAAGCGGTTTGCACGTTCATTGAGCTCTTTATAACTAATATTTTTTTTATCGAAAATTATTGCAGTTGAATTCGGGCTTTTTATTACCTGCTCTTCAAATAATTCAACAATTGTTTTATCCAGTTGATAATTAACGTCAGTATTATTCAAAGTCTGAAGCAGCCTTTCTTCTTCTTCAACGGAAAGAATCGAAAAAGCAGACAGTTGCTCCTGAGGATTTTTTACAATATTTTCCAACAACTCCATGAAATGAAGCAACATTCTGCCTATCGTATCAGCGCGATACAGATCAGTGCTATATTCCATTGAGCCTATAATACCTCCCGCGGTTTCAGTAAGCGATAATGTTAGATCAAATTTAGAAGAAGATTGAGGGATGTTTTCAGTACTAAGTTTCACGTCTCCCAATCTCAACTCAGGAATATCAGGAGTATTCTGTACAATCATCATCACCTGGAAAATCGCATTCCTACTCATGTCCCGTTCCTTCACAATAGATTCTACCAGTTTTTCAAATGGGACTTCCTGGTGTTCGTATGCTTCGAGAGTTGTATTTTTTATTTGTTGCAAAAGATCAATAAACGAACTATTTCCTTTTACCTGGCTGCGCAATGCAAGTGTATTCACAAAAAATCCAATCAGGTTTTCCACTTCCTCTTCAGTGCGATTGGCAATTGGGCTTCCCACAACAATATCCTCCTGCCCGCTATATCGATAAAGCAATACATTAAATGCAGCCAGCAAGGTCATAAACAAAGTAGCAGTTTGTTGCCGGCTTAACTCTTTCAATGCAGATGTCAATTCAGGCGAAATCTTAAATTCAGCTACGCTTCCACGTGAGGTCCACTCCGGTGGCCTGCTAAAATCCGTATGTAACTGCAGCGGTATTACGCCTTCGAGCTTATGCTTCCAGTAATAGAGTTTTTCTTCGAAAGAATTTCCACTCAGCTCATTTCTTTGCCATAAGGCATAATCAGCATATTGAATTTTTAAGGATGACAAACGTGAGGCACGTTTTTCAATGAATGCATTGTACAATTCCACCACTTCATTTACAAGAACAGACATTGACCATCCATCTGAAGCAATGTGGTGCATGGTTACAATTAGCATATTCTCATCTTCACCCAGCGTAATGATTTCAGCGCGCAACATATGATCATTCGAAAGATCGAATGGCGTGGAGATAGATCTTTCAATATGATCGGCCAGACCGGATTCCATAGCGCCATAAACAGTGCCGTCTGTAACCAGTAACCTCCATTTATCTTTATCATTAATAAACTGGAAAGCCTGCCCATCATCCTCAGCGATTACAGTCCTTAGTACTTCGTGGCGATTGATTATACTTTGCAATGAACTTTCCAATGCCTTGAAATCGAGTTTTCCTTTAAGGCGGAGTACTGCAGGAATATGATATTGAACTGTTCCCTGCATCCTATCGATGAACCATAAACGCTCCTGGCTAAATGATAATGCAAGGTTTCCGCTACGGGGCTGCGAAATGATAGGTGATCGGGAAACATGCTTCTTTAATCCATCAATAAATTTTGCCAGCGTGGAAATGCTCCGCTTATAAAATATTTCAGAAAGTTTTATCTCCACCTGGAACTGCCCGGCTATCCTGGAAACCATTTGGACGGCTTTCAAGCTGTTTCCACCTACATTAAAAAAGTCATCATCTCTTCCAAAATTATCATGCCCGAGCAGGCTTTTCCATGTATTAAACAAAGCAAGTTCAGTAGGCCCCATTATAGCAGGAACGCCCGCGTTTGGCGCGGGCTTTTCATTTGCATCGAGTAACCGGCGTATGTCTTTGCCGGTCCTTGCAATAATGGGTTTATTGAACTGCTTGTTTTTCATTTTTGGTGAGCGATAATTCTTCGCCACTATAATTAACCGGGAAATTATAAGAATCGGCTTGAGAATCAGCTATCCAGTTAGTTCGTTCTAAAAATTCGATAAAAGGTTTATTTTTCCCGGAGGATTTAAACATTGCCTTGATGTTATGTAACCCTTTTTCTTTACAATATTTTACCAATTCTGCAAGTAAAGCATCTTCCACATTCCTACCTAACACACGGCAACTTAAGAGAAAGGTTTCCAGGCTAAGTTCTTCATTAATTGCTTTAGCCAGAACCAATCCAACAATACCATAATCGCCAAACCTATCCTTTACCTCAATAATCCAATTGACCCGGTTTTCCTCCACTATCCAATTCGAAATTTCCTCATGGCTTTTCCTGGTACCATTCAGATTAAACTGGTTTGTACGCAAGCTCAACTGTACTGCACGTTCCAGGTCCTTCCCAGTTAATTTGCGTGTAGTTACCTGAACGTCTAAAGTTACGATGAAATCGTTTATGGTGCTGTATTTAACCAGTTCTTCTTTCCTTTGGTTTTCGGCCTTATACATCAAATTTCGCTGCCTGTCTTCCTCAGTTACCTGGAAGAGATCAAATGCCCATATGTGATCAACAAAAGCCTGGATATTTTCCAGGTCTTCCGGAAGGGTAATTGATAACACTTCCGGACAAGCCACAGTCATCTGCTCTACCTCAAATTCATTGTCATCCAGGAAGATGAAACTTGGTGTCCCAAGATTCAGCTGGCCTGCAATTTCTACCAGGTTTCCTGCTTTTGGTTGCCAGTTTATTTTATATGCAGCAATCTGTTCACGTTTCAGGATCATTTGTGGATGATTATCAAAAACCTCCCAGACATCTTCCTCATTATTCTTACTACACAAAACGAGTAAAAAGCCTTCTGCGTATTTTTTTAAAAGAAATTCCTGGAGATATTTGTGCTTCTCATTAATAACAACATTCATTGGGCCAATTTCTCCGCAGATTCCCTTCCACAATGTATCATCACAATCCAGAGCCAGCACTTTATATGCAGGTTGCTTCCAGGCACGAATTTGCCGGGTAATAAAAGTGCCCAAACCAGCATAACACTCATCAGTAAACGGAATATGGCCGAGCTCATCGGATTTCGGATCAAAAATTTCTCCAACCTCGTATAAAGCCACCGCCTTGCTTAGGTCGAGTCTATAAAAAAGCGATACGCCTTCGATGATCGCTGAGATTTTTCCATTAAGTTCAAAAATCTTTGCCTCAATTTCCGGTGAAAAATTTTGATTCAAAATCCAGGGCACTATTCCCAAAAGATATGGCTTGCCCGATAACTTTCGCGCTTCCTCTAATGCCGTGGTAAGCTGTTCATAAATTTGTTCCAGGAATTCAACCTGCGCGGCAGATGATAATTCTTGTTTATCACGAAGCCAATCTTCAACACGTAAAAGAATAATGTTTATTCCTTCGGCATTATTCAGGAGACTATTTCTATCTAATAATTGCTGAAAAACCTGGTTGTACGGGGCGAAATT
>JBKJPO010000272.1:0-9358 GCA_046595095.1 Chitinophagaceae bacterium | reverse complement strand
CAAATACGATCGTGCCGCAGATTTCCTGGGCTACAAGAACGCTGTTGCTCCATTAAAAAAAGCGCTCCTGCTTTTTGAAAAAGATTTCAGAAAAGATTTTGCATCAATATTTAATGCCAATGATTATTCGCAACGACAAAACGATGCAAGGCAGATCTGTACCGCATTGTATGAGGCTTATTCAAATATCGAACAGGCAGACTCTTCGATGTGGATCCTGGAAAAAGTAAAAAACTGGAACCCGGGAATTGACTTTATGGAATATCACATTAAAGCAGCATGGACCATTCATCGCAACCGGTATTATATTGAGAAATATAATTTTCTCAGTGAAACTGTTCAGGAAAATGAAACGATGGCATTGAATCACCTGTATGCTGCATTAAATGAAGGAAATAATACAGCATATTTTTATCTTGCCATACTACATAATTATTTACAGAACTATGATTCCACGGCATACTATTACAGCTACCTGTTAAGTTCGGGAATGATGTCTTATAATAACTATGCGCATTTTCATAATACACTAGGCAAATTTGCTGATGCAATCGAAAATTTTGAACGCGATAAATTTGCTTTCGATAAACGGCTTATTGAGGCCTATTATTTCTTACCAACATTGTATGTTAATGGCGGGCGCTCTCAAAAAGGAATACAAACTGCACAGGAAATAATTACTGCGAATGGCTCAACACCGGGTTTTGGCTGGTACAATATTGCGCTTGCAAGAAGTTACTTATATAATGGGCAACTGGACAGTTGCGAGACTGCAATAAATAAAGCCGGGCAATTCAAAGAATTACACCTCGGCACTACACTTGGCGCTGCACAATATGATTTTGCTGTGAATGTGGTGAGACAAATGCTGTTGTCCCGAAAGATTGCCAGGATAAAATTCTTCAACCCGGGCTGGTGGTATTCTCCGGAAGATTTAATAAAAATCAGCAGGTTGCAAGGTAGTGTGATACTTCTGAGATATGCTTTGGTGAGCCAATTTGCGAATAACCCCGAGCGTCAGAATGTTATCTATTCCCTCTTCAGTAGTGAGAATGTAGTGAGTTTTGATGAAACCTGGAATGTCATTAAAGATATCAGCCCTGCTTTTTTTACAAAGCTCTTTCATCAGAAGATGCAGGATGATCCACGCCGTAATGTGCAACGATACTTCAAACTATTTTATGGGAATTTGCTGTTCAATGATGGGCAAGAATCAAAAAGCCGTGAGATCCTGGAAGACTTACTCAACAATACTTTACTCGACACTTCAAATGAAAAGCTTTTCCTGGGCAGGCTTTACGAAAGCCTTGCAAAAAATTATGAGGAACAAGGAGAAAAAGATGCAAAGGATAATATGCTGGCGAATATATTTTACACATATCCCCAAGTCCTGCCTTTTACTGATTTAAAAGCAAAAATGAAATTAAATATCGGTGGAATCGATGATGAGGTTATACAAGATGTTTTGCAGGAATTAAAGGGATGCAGAATAAAATGGACGGAGGAAATGGACATGTCTACTATGATAGCAAATATCAATTTTGAAAAAAAGAAAGATAAGTATGAAGCAATTCTTTCTGTTCAGAATTTTGCAGCAAAAAAAATAATCCAGGACCAAAGGCTGATCTTCAAAAAATCAAAGGGCGCAGGAAAAGAATTGGGCTTAAGATTATTTGGGGTTGGAGGACCTTTGGTATTCGATCCCGCAGATTAAAATACAAGCCATGCAAGACATATTATTTTAGCCCCTGAGTGATGCGCTCTACCGAAAAAGTATCTACTACTATACCCGACTTATTACCTGTTGAATTAGCCGAAAATCCATTTTGTTTAAAGTAAAAAACTAGAAATATAACTGCAGCTAGCGCGAGTGTTGCTGCCCATATCGCCCAGAATTTCCCCTTTTTTACCGGTTCGGTTTCTGCATAATAATCAGTCATTCTATTCGAAGAAGTTTCCTTATCTCCTACAAGAATGGGATGATCTGCATTTTCATGAATAACACGTTCGGCAGTTACCGGGTGTCTAAAAATTAATTCGGGTGAAATTTTCCTGAAGAAAATATTGCCTACCGCATTTTTTTGCAAGGTACCGAATGTATGCAGGCTAATCACATCACCAATTGAAATTGCCTTCTTCCATTCTTCGCAATAATTGTTAAGGATCAATCCCGCAGTTTCTTCATCCTGGCCATTCCTGGCGGCAATGTATTTTACCAGGTTTGGATTGGCCGTGGCAGCATCATTTTCTGTAAATATAATCTCATCAACAGGCGGATGGATCTGCTTATGCACTATATCTAATTCTGCAGGCTTTGTGGTAATCACAAACTCCCCTAATCCCGGTAGCGCACAACTTCCTGACTGCAACAAATATGACATAACAATTGAAAGCATGGGTGCAAACTTACTGAATGCTTTTCAATCACGAAGACCTTAAAAATTATAGATGATACCAGCCATTACCTGGAAGCCATAAACAGGATAATTATTCCATCGCTGATATTTGTTATTGAAGATATTATTCAAGTCTGCCCAGGCGCGAAACTTTTCATTTACCCGGAATTCTGCCCCGGCACTTAGATCTGTTCCTCCTTTAACCTCTTTTACCTTGTTGCCTTTTAGCTTTGCCTTTGCTCCTGAGAAAGTATGCAGGTCACCTTTAAGCAACACCTGTCTGAATGCATTCCACCGGAAGGAACCTGTTAATTCTACCGGTATAAGATGCCATGGCTTTTCGTTATCTACAGTACCACCATAATTATTAAGGTCAACGGCTGCGGTAATCGTAAACTTATCCTGGCTTATAATACTTGCATCACCATGAATCTGAAAATTTTTGAGCCGGCTTTCGTTACTCACAAAGAAGCTCTTCCCGTCAAGCGTATCGTTTATAAATAATGGCATATTAGTGTAAGAAATATATGCGGCTTTTGCGTTAAAGTTCAAATGCTTGCCTACAGTGGCTTTTATACCACCATATAATTGCTGCTCTTTTGTGTTTGTCAAAAATATTGGATCCTGCATGTATGGGTTCGTTGTACTGAGGGATCTGAAAGTATTTTTAATGAACCTGCCTACCCAGCCAGCTTGTACCATGATTACCTTGTCTTGCAACTGCGCCTCGCCGTACAAGTTAGGTAGCATAGATACTTTACTGTTATCCCACGTTGGATTAATTCCGGCATTAAAGACAAACCTGTCGGTAGTGATGACAAGGGAAGGAGAAAGAGAGAAAAGATTGTTTATAATCTTATTATTTGTGCTGCTGAGTAATTTATTGGTAAAATTGGTCAGGTCTGCTTTTGCAGATGCTTTTAAGGAAAATGCATCACCGAACTTTTTTTCAAAAGGTGCTTCAATTTGTAGAGAACTTTCACTGATATCATTTCCCCTGGAAAAAATATGGGCCTCAAAATGCGGGTTATAATCAAATCTTAAATCATTGGATACAATATTACGGATACCACCTCCGATCATGATATCCTGGTATTGACGCTTTATTATCCCTTTCTCGAAATCAAATGCATCATGGTCATAACCATATAGATGATATCCCCGGTTTTTAATTCCAACTCCACCATACACTTCATTCTTTGCTGTAAAGTAACTTCCTAAACCCTTCACATTAAACTCGGCAAAATCCTGGTTTTTGATATTCCCTTTGGAGGAAATATAGTCTGCATATAAATTGATAAGCGATTTTTTCCCGTCGCCAAAACTGAAACCTGCATTCACATATGGTGTTCCATAATTGCCAAAACCAACTTTAATATAATTTCTCAAACCCAGCGCCAGGGCTGAGTCCTGCAAAAGCGCCAGTGGTTTTAATGTTATTGGCTGGTATGAAAAAAATAGATTCTGCGAAGGAATGCTGTATTTCAGCCTTGGCCGGCTTGTGTCTGCCGTAAGCGGGCTGGCAGATAAATTTATCTTTACTGCATTTCTCAACACCGGCTTATATGAAGAAGTAATATCAATGGTTTGCCGTTTAACGCTATCACGCTGCGCAAAAGAAAATAAGCCTGTAATGGTAAAAATTATGATTAAACTGAGGTACCTCATTGACGATTTTATATTTGAATTCTGTTTTAAATTTTTATATTCTATCTCTCCCCTGCCACTGCTACTGCCACTGCCTACTCAACTTTCGACGCTGCCTTCTCTTCCTCAATTGCCTTAGCAAGTTTCTGTTGTGCCTCTGCTTTTATTTCCGCAATATTTGCATTATCGGCTACGCTTTGATATGTTGCTTTTGCATTGAAATAGTCTTTCTGTTGCATGTAAATATCACCCAGTAAAATATATGCTTTGGTTACCCAATAATCATAAGTGGAAGTTACGCGGATGACTTCCAGTGCTGATTTCTCAGCAGCAGCAAGACTATTTTGAGCAAACAGGATATTTGCAATTTCGTAGCGTGCTTCGGCTCCCCATGCAGATTTATTGATTGCAGCCACAGCTCTAAATGCAATGAGTGCCTGGTCTGGTTGATTTTTAACCTGCAAAGACTTTCCGGCAACCAGGTTGGCGATAGCTTTATCATCATTGCTGAGGCCTTTTTTGGTCAGCAATTCTTTAGCTGAAATGTCGGCTTCGCCATAATCCTTGGCCTGGTAATTAGAACGAATGAGGCCACGCAAAGCTTCAACCTGGTTTTCCTGGGTGCTGGCCAGTTCACGTAATTTGAGGAAAGCAGCTTTTGCTTTCGGATAATCTTTCAATTCGAAATAATAAATGCGTGATGCCTGGAGCGCGGCTCTTTCGGCAAACCTACTGCTGCCTTGTGCCAACACAGCTTCAAAACCTATGATTGCATTATTGAAATCTTTAGCTTTTAGAAAACATTCACTCCTGAGAAAGTAAGCCTGCAAGGAAAATGAACCATCAGGATATCTGGAGATGTAATTATTGAACCCGTTAATGGCAGCGGGACAATCTCCATTCGTATACTTAAACTCTGCAGCAGAATAAGTCAATGAATCAGCTTCTGATACACTGATATTTTTACCGGTAGAATTGACAAAATCTATATATTCATTTGGCTTGCCTTCTTCAACATAAATATTTTTCATATTCTCAAGAGCCTCATCAGATTCTACTGATTGCGGAAATTGCTTTACCAGTTTCTGGTAGTTTGCCAAAGCTTCTGCATTCTTGTTAAGGTTATAATATGCAAGGCCAAGCTTCAGATAAGCTTTTGGTTTCAGGCCAGCTGAAGAAGGTGTATTTAAAATTGTATTCAAAAATGGAATGGCATCCCTGAATTTCTCATCAGCCATGTAGGTATTGGCAATTTCCATATTTACATCGCCCACGAGCTCGCTGGAAGGATATTGTTTTGCCATAGCATTTAAAATCCTGATTTTCTCTGCAGAACTTGTGATGCCCGCGATCATTGCTTTTTGATACATAGCATAATCGCTCTGGGGCAAGGCATTATTGATAACAGATTCATACATCGCTTTTGCCTTAACATAATCCCGCTGCATGAAATGTGCATCGGCAGTCCTCACAAAAGCGTCCTGGGCAAGCGATGAAGATGATGCAGTAACGGTTCGGGCTACCTGCTCAAAAAAAGTAAGTGCCTGCCTGTAATTTTCTTTCTTTAGAAAAGCGTAGCCTGATACATACTTTGCATTGACCGGGTTTGCTTCACCAGAAAACCCACCCGCATCAAGATAGGTCGCCATGCCCCTAATGGCCCCATCATAATCTGATTTCCTGTAAGCAATTTCGCCACGCCAGAAATGTGCGAAAGGGCCGATGCTTTCTGCATTTGGATTTTTAATAACCCGGGCAAACATATCGTCAGCCCTGTCGAGCTCACCATCGTTGTAATAGCTCGTTGCTTTACCAAAAAGTATTTTCGGGTAAAGCTTCTGCATAACAGGTGTTGGCTTATCAAATGATTCATAGATCGCAAGCGCATCATTATAATTATTACTATTTGCCAGCAGTGCGACTAAAATTTCTTTTGCTTCAGTTTCGTATACTGATGAGGGATAGCTGTCAAGAAATTTCTGTAATTCGTTAAGCGCCACATCCGGAAAACCCAGTTCGTAAGACAATTTTGCATAGTTGAACCGAGATATTTGCTGTTGCTGCTTATTGATGCTGTTGTTTGCGCAATATTGAAATGCAACCCTGGCATTGGCTTTCTGCCCCGTTTGCAGGTAGCAGTCCCCAAGCAGGTACATGGAATTTTGTCCAAGCGAATCTTTTTCATTACTCAATTGCTTAAAACCTGCAATTGCCTTTGTAAGTTGGTTAGCCTTGTAGTAACAATAGCTCAGTTCATACATCACTTCCTTGCTTACTTTATCGCTGCTGTTTACATAAGCTTCAAGCAGTGGCAAAGCTTTCTGGAAATTCTTTCTTTCAAAATAAATCTGCCCGATAAGTAAATTGAGATCCTTTTCATAATATAACCCTCCCTTGCCTAATACAGTTTCACCATACCTCAGGGCCTCATCTTTTTTACCCTGGAAATAATAAATTTCTGCAATATAGTATGGTACCACACCTTTGTACTCTTCATGGCTCTCCACAAGTTGAAAAGACTCTAATGCCTGATCAAATTGCCTGTCCTGGTAGCTTATGAATCCAAAATAATAGTTTGCAGAGATGTAGTACTTGTTCTTAGGGAGTTGATGAATTTCGTTGAACAGTGGTTTGGCTTCCCTAAATTGCTTGAGATTAAAATGGCTGTACGCCTTCTCAAATTTTGCATCCGCAATCTCTTCATTGCTCAGGTTGTTATATCCTGCCCTCGCATAATAAGTGATGGCGCTATTAAAATCTTCTTTAAGAAAATAATATTTTGCAAGATGGTAGCTCATCATCTGCTGCCTCGGTTCATTGTTTGCCACATCTATAAAGCGCTTTGCATGCTCCTCGCTGATTTGTTGGTCAAGCTTCAGGCCACAAACGATAAAGTAATATTCTAGATCCTGAACGAGGTAATTACGACTTGCTTTTGTCTCCTTGCCCTGTTCGTGCTGCAACTCCCGCAGTATCGGATATGCAAGACTATATTGTTCTTTTACGAAAAAATCTTTTGCTTCTTTGAATTTCTTTTCAGGATCAGTTACGCTAAAATTTGGTTGAGAGAAAACAATTAAGGAGGTGAAGAAGAAAATGAGGGAAAGAAAAAAGCGATTCATTAATTTTTGAATTTAGTTTTGAAAACCGGCAAAAGAAGGATTTGGATAAAATTGAAATCAAAAGAATTGAATTAAATATTAAGCATTGCCGCAAAAGTACAAACACCATTCCATTTTCGGTTATCAATAATGATTCATCACTAAAACGCTTTAAATTGCATTTTTCCTTGTTAACACTTTACTAAATTTATTTTAAGCTCAGCAATGAACTCCGAAAACTTTCCCAAAATTTCAATTGTAACTCCAAGTTATAACCAGGGTCAATATATTGAAGACACCATTAAATCTGTGTTAGCCCAGGATTATCCCAACCTGGAATATATTATCATTGATGGTGGAAGTACAGATAATACCATTGACATTATTAAAAAATATGAAAAACACCTGGCTTATTGGGTTAGTGAAAAAGATAATGGACAAAGTCATGCAATAAATAAAGGGTTTGATAGATCTACCGGCGATATTCTGGGTTGGCTTAACAGTGATGACATGTATTTACCTTCTGCACTTTCTTTTATCTCCACTGAAATGAAAATTGGATCCAAAGATCTTTGCTTTGGAAATTGTATTCACTTTGAAGAAAAAACCGAAGAAGTTGTTAGTTATGGGAGCAATATGGTTGACAGGCATAAAACCATGTTATTAACTGATGTAGCTTACATAATTCAACCTTCTTCTTTCTGGACAAGGGCAACATGGGAAAATGTTGGCCATTTAAATGAAGATCTTCATTATGGTTTGGATTGGGAATGGTATTTAAGGGCACAAAAATCAGGAATAAATTTTCGATCGGTTTCGAAATGTTTATCTATGTATCGCATGCATAATTTACATAAGAGCGGTACAGGAGGATCTGCAAGACAACAGGAACTGCTTAATATTTATAGTCAATATTCAAAGCATGCAGAATCCTTGTACAGAAAGTTACTATCAGAGAGAATAAATCTACATTCATATAAAAATAGATGGGTTCTTCGTATTTTATTGAAGCTTAGGTTGCCACATTCATATGGAGATATGTTGAAATTTATCAAACCAAAAGATTACAGAGCTTTTACTGCAAAGGAGATTAATGAAATTAAAACAATGCTCTGATCATTTTTCAGGGAGCACCTACTTCCTGACAATTTAATGAGTCAATACTAAGATACCTTGTTAAACCATTTTTAAAGACCTACTTTGGTAATATGGTTTCTATAATAACTATTAATTACAATAACGCAAAAGGATTACTAAAAACTATACCCAGTGTACTTAATCAATCTTATAAAGACATAGAATATATAGTAATTGATGGTGGTTCTACAGATTCAGGTTTAGAAATAATAAAACAGCATGCAGATCGGATTTCTTATTGGGTTAGCGAGAAAGATAAAGGTGTATACCAGGCAATGAATAAGGGTATTGCAAAAGCAAAAGGAGATTATTTGTTGTTTTTGAATTCGGGTGATTATTTGGTTGATAATGAAATTGTTTCAAAAGTATTTTCCGGATATAATTTAAAGGAGGATATTGTATATGGGGATTTATTCCTCGAATTAGATGGGAAGATCATTGGTGAAAAAGAATATCCTGATAAAATTACCTTTAAACATTTTTTTTGCAATAATGATTCATTGCCTCACCCTGCTTCTTTCATAAAAAAATCACTGTTTGAAAGATCAGGACTTTATAATGAAGAACTTAAAATTGTATCGGATGTGGAATTTTGGCTCAAATCCATATTTCTATACCAGGCTACTTACCAAAGATTGCCTTTTAAGATAAGTATATTTGGCATGGATGGGATGAGTTCGCTTCCTGAGAATAGAGAGATTACCTATAGGGAAAAGCAAGTGGTGTATAATAAATATTTTCCCGGTTTTATTGAAGACTACAAAAAATATGATGAATTTGTTTTTTATATAAAATCGAACAGGTTTGCAAAAATTCTTGCAAAGTTTAAACTTTTAAATGCGCAATTTTAATTTTCCGGCTTCTATCCTTCAGAATAGATTGCTATCAATATATTTAACATCTGCTAATGAAAGAAGAGTATTTGATTTCCATAATCGTTCCCTGTTATAATCAATCCCAGTTTTTGCCTGAAGCACTTGATTCAATTCTGAATCAAACTTATAAAAATTGGGAATGTTTAATAATAAATGATGGATCCTCTGATCACACAAGGGATATCGCCATGCAATATTGTGC
>JBKJPO010000233.1:0-6871 GCA_046595095.1 Chitinophagaceae bacterium | reverse complement strand
CGTGCATTGCAGGATAAAACAAATGGTTTCAATACATTTATTCCACTAAAATTCCGCAATCATGATAACAAGATGAGTGATGTGCCTGAAAGCAATATCACAGCCGACATGAAGATGTACGCAGTAGCAAGAATATACCTGGATAATTTTCCACACATTAAAGCTTACTGGCCAATGCTGGGGAGGCAAAATGCACAATTGAGCCTGGCTTTCGGAGTCAACGATATTGATGGTACTATTGACGATTCGACGAAAATATATTCAATGGCAGGAAGTGAAGAACAAAACCCTGCGATGAGTACAGAAGAACTTGTTGCACTCATCAAACAGGTAAAACGTAAGCCTGTTGAGCGGGATACTTTATATAATGTAATAAAGGATTATAGCGTGGATACGATGGTGGTAGATCCTCTGCTCAATTGAAGCTGCTCTGCGACACTCTACCTGGCAGCATAATTTCACCTTAATGCAAATTTAAATAATGCACCACTGCATAAAAGATAAGTAATTCCAAACAGAAAAGGGTTTCATCAATTAGATGAAACCCTTACATTAAAATGCATTAAAATAAATCTTATTTATCTGTTACCTGCTTTTTCAAAGCATTTACTTCTTCACGTAATTTTAAATTCTCTTCATTTATTTTAAAAACATAGAGATAAAGCTCTTCAACTTTCTCCAGCAATTTTTGCTGCATATCTCCCACTTCAATTCCCTTATTTTCTTTAACCTCAGCAGCTGATGGAATGCCGGGTAGGTGTTTTTGTTGTAACACTTGCTTTTGAAGTTCGGCAAGACGAGGCATGTTATATGTGGGTTCAAAAACGTAATCGGGCCATGAGGTACTAATTTGAACCTTTAATTCTTCACAAATCACCTTTCCATCAATACTAACTTTATAACCTGTTGCCGGTACTCTTGAAGCACTGCCAAATACCACGTTTCCAGTTACATGTAGTGGTGCTTTGGGAGACTGTGTTCCGATACCCATCTGACCGCTACTATCAATACTAAATGAATGAAATGAAGTCATGGCACCATCAGCAGCACCGGAGGTAGAACTATACCAATAACTCATTCTTCCAAGACTTGGTGTGTATTGAAAGAAAGATCCATATCCCGTACCCATAAATTTATAGCTACCCTGGTAGCGGGCATTGAAGCCAACTGATGGAGAACTGATAGGAACAAAGTTGCTAATTCCAGGTAGATTAGGACCAGCAGCTGCTATGAATTGGGTATTCCCGGCAGGCTCATGTACCTGGAGTTTGGCTTCAGTTGGAGTAGTGATGCCAATACCTACATTTCCATCTGCCTGCATGGTCATAATAGGGCTAAAAGCGGGTAATCCACCAGCGAGACCTGTTGCAGTAGAAGAGTAATATGTCAGGCTTCCGGTCGTAGGCAAATAATAAAACAACCCACCAAAGCCATTTCCTTTAAACTTATATCCGGAATTTAAGTACATATTTAATCCAATGCCAGGTCTGCCCAATTCATGGAGCAAAGATATACCCGTGGTACCGTTTGAGAACATTCCTGCTGAAGCATTATCGGCACTCACAACCTGCAGTTTTGCATCTGTCGGAGTTACAATTCCGACACCGACATTCTGAGAAAATGATTTAATAACGATGAAACTGGTAAGCATCATCAGAATTAAGGAGAATTTTATTTTCATATAGTTATATTTTGAGTCCTACAAAATAATAATAAAATCAGATGATTCAAATAAAAAATTTCCATTTGAAGAAAGAAATTATTTTTACCCAAATAGGCATATAAAGAAAAGAAAGAAAAACAAGCAGCATCTTCCCCTGGTAATATACCAGTAAAAGAGACAATAAAGTAGAGCAAAGCATCCGGAATCTGCTCCATACCTGTTCCTTAGAAAATTATTCAAGGTAATTTGGTCAGATTTTTTTGAATGCGTTATCCATCAGTCAAACAATTCCTTTTGAGTTGCTGAACCAGTTTCCTCCCACTCCATTTCCACCGACTTAGTATAATCCGTAAGCTTGCTGCCTATAGCTCTCCATCCCATCACTTCCACCATTTTTACAACTTTGAATTTAGCTTTTCGAATTTGTGTGCCTCTGCCACTTTGCACTACAAGGATGGGTACTTCAGTCGTGGTAACAACTTCAAGACGGTTGTTTTCCCCTTCTTTAATAAAATAAAATTTATTATTAAATGTGGTTGTCTCGATCCTGAAACGTTTGATATTGTATTGAAGTTTGTCATAAGCGAGATAAACTGCTGTGATAATTTTATCTGGTGAAAATTTTTCAATCAATGCAATATTTTCAACATCAAAACGCTGGGATAATTCCTGGTCGGTAATCTCATAATGGCCATCAAAATAAATGGTAAGGATCTTATCATCTGCTTCAAAACTACCTAGTGCAATACCTTTTTCTTCCATAGTAAGTCGCCCAAAAGTATCATCAAACCAGAGCTTGCGACCACTCAGCGTAGACTTACCTTTCTCTTTCAATTTTACATTCTTGATCGCATGTTTTGTAACCTGGTTTCCGAAGCTTCCACGGCTACGAATTTCCATTTCTTCGAAATAAAAATCCAGCTCTTTATTTCGGGCCGATGAATTTGGGCTGAGTAAAATTCTCACTAGTTCGGCTTCCCCATTTGAATTAACAGACAAGTAATGTACCCGGCTTTTATCTTCACCTTTTGTAAGATCGTATTCCTTATCCCTGGTGATACCGGTAACATTGAAACGCTTTGCATATGAGACCCCGGTTTTGCCATCGGCATAAATCATATTGTAGGTAGTGCGGTCATCATTTTTCTTGAATACCGCAACATGTATGATGTCTTTACCGATAAAGTTTTTATCTGAAACCTTTACTACTTTCATTTTTCCTGCCTTGGTTATCGCGATGATATCATCCAGGTCGGAACATTCAGCTATGAGTTCGTCTTTTTTCAAAACAGTACCTATAAAGCCTTCAGAACGGTTTACATAGATTCGGGTATTGGCGATGGCCACTGATTTTGCCTGTATAGTATCAAACAACCTGATCTCAGTCTTCCGCTCCCTACCCTTCCCATATTTTTTAAGGAGGCTTTCATAATATGCTACCGCAAAATCGACAAGATTGTTAAGGTCATGTTTCACCTGTTTGATCTCAGCTTCAAGTCCGCGTATCTGCGCATTAAGTTCATCAATATCGAGTTTATAAATTCTGCGAACAGGCTTTTCCGTTAGTTTCAATACATCTTCACGGGTTACCTCTCTCTTCAATAGTTTGAGATAAGGGATAAATGCTTTTTCAATGGCCAGTAATACTTTTTCCCAGGTGTCGTGCTTTTTCTCGAGCTCCTTGTAAATTTTTTCTTCAAAGAATATTTTTTCAAGGGAAGTAAAATGCCATTTTTCCTGCAGTTCAGCCAGCCTGATCTCAAGCTCGAATCTCAACAATTCTTTTGTATTGTCAGCCGATGCTCTTAGCAGCTCATTAACCCCGATAAACCTGGGCTTATGATCTATGATCACGCATACATTAGGAGAAATGGATACTTCACAATCAGTAAAAGCATATAACGCATCGATCGTGATATCAGGTGAGATACCAGGTGCAAGCTCAATGGCAACTTCAACATCAGCCGCGGTATTATCCGTAACTTTTTTTATCCTGATCTTTCCTGCATCATTAGCCCTGATTATTGAATCGATAAGTTGCGTGGTTGTAACACCGTAAGGAACGTCATGTATTACAAGGCTTTTTTTATCCACCTCTTCAATCCTTGCACGCACCCTCACTTTTCCCCCACGTTTACCTTCATTATAATTGGTAATATCAACAGTGCCCCCCGTAAGAAAATCTGGAAATAATTCAAATTTCCGGCCACGTAAATATTTTACCGAGGCCTCGATCAGTTCGCAAAAATTATGTGAAAGAATTTTAGTAGCTAACCCCACTGCAATACCCTCAGCGCCCTGGGCGAGCAGCAGTGGGAATTTCATCGGTAAAGTGACAGGCTCATTCTTACGCCCATCATAACTTAATTGCCATTCGGTTGTTTTGCTATTGAAAGCAACATCCAGCGCAAACTTACTTAACCTTGCTTCAATATATCGCGGTGCTGCTGCATCATCTCCTGTTCTTACATCGCCCCAGTTGCCCTGGGTTTCTATCAGAAGATCTTTTTGACCCAGGTGCACAAGAGCATCGCCAATACTCGCATCACCATGTGGGTGATACTGCATGCTTTGCCCGATGATATTTGCTACTTTGTTGAAACGCCCATCATCCATTTCCTTCATTGCGTGAAGGATCCTTCGCTGTACGGGTTTTAGGCCATCCTCCATGGCAGGTACAGCCCGCTCGAGAATAACATAACTGGCATAATCAAGAAACCAATTCTTATACTGGCCTGATACACCTGCATCGCTATGCGAATATTCTTCTGTTGATTTATTTTTCGCCATTATTTAATTAATACATTCAATACAAAAGAAATTGATACCATCCTCCAACCCTTAAACGATTTTAAACGTCTTAAACGATTAAACGTCTTAAACACTCACCCCCGTTTCCTTTCGTTTAATTTCAAACTCCTTCATATTGCGGAAATTTCCCTGCATATCAAGTTCACCCGATTCAATCAGCAGCCTGATCCTCCACAGCAGGTAGGCATCTCCGGTAGTATCCCTGGCTTTGCTTAATAAATTATGGAGGAGCTTATTACCCTTCAACCAATCGAAACTGATGAACTGTAATATTTCCGGATCATAAAAATCATAATGCTTGCTTTCAAGTTTTTTTCCACCTTCAAGTAGCCTGACACCAGTATCTTCTTCGCAAAGTTTTTTCCACTCATCGGGATCAATCTCGAATTCACTGAGTGTAATTGGTCTTGCCAGTTTCCTTGCTTTGAGAAATTCTTTTGGTTGTATCTCAAATAGATTGGCAGGGTAAAAAATATGGCCTTTTTCATTGATAAATGGGAGGTTGTTAAGATACAATATCTGTAACCGGCCCTGGTAAGCATTGAGCTGGCTCATAAGCCAATAATATCCACATACATCATGTTTATTTTGCGCTGCCCATATCCATACTTCTTCATCCGGATCTTCGTCGAGTTTATGCAACAGGTTTCTTACTGTGGCATTATCATCAACATTATTTTTTTCGACTATGCCTTCATAATGAGTTCCGGTAAGAATATCAATCCACCATTTCCTTCTTGCAGCTATGCCTTCTTCTAAATAAATATCTCTGATTGGACCAACGGCATAATCATCTTTTATTTCGATAATTTCGCCTTCCATCGTCGAATCCAATTCAAAACTTTTTCGCAGCACTTCTACATCAGCCTGTTGAAAAACTATGTGAACCATTGGGTATTCAATATTTAAGTTTAAAAATTTCTTGTTAAGCATCCGCCACCAGGTCGAGTTCCACTTTAAGATTTTCTATGATAAAATCCTGCCTGGATGGGGAGTTCTTTCCCATATAATATTCAAGCAGCTGTTGGATATGCACTTCAGGTAAAAGCATTACCGGAGCAAGGCGGATATCTTCACCGATAAATTTTCCAAACTCTTCCGGGGAAATTTCTCCCAATCCTTTAAATCGTGTTATCTCCGGCTTGCCTCCAAGTTTTTTTATCGCGGCTTCCCGTTCTTTGTCTTCATAAGTGTAAATGGTTTCATTCTTATTGCGAATCCTAAACAAGGGTGTTTCCAATACATACAAGTGGCCATTCTTTACAAGATCAGGAAAAAACTGCAGGAAAAAAGTCATCAACAGCAAGCGGATATGCATACCATCAACATCCGCATCAGTCGCTATCACAATATTATTATAACGAAGTGTTTCATATCCTTCTTCAATATTCAATGCATGTTGCAGGAGATTAAATTCTTCATTTTCATAAACAACTTTCTTA
This sequence comes from Chitinophagaceae bacterium, assembly GCA_046595095.1. Classification (GTDB taxonomy): domain Bacteria; phylum Bacteroidota; class Bacteroidia; order Chitinophagales; family Chitinophagaceae; genus Ginsengibacter. Next base: position 955 of record JBKJPO010000233.1, on the reverse strand, counting down.
GTAAGGCCATAGCAATTAAGCGGTTTACCCCTGAGACTGAATACCGCCTGGGTCTCTACATTACGGGATTTGGTGATTGACCCGCTAGCGCTATCCCCTTCGGTTATGAAAATCGTTGTCTCCAATCGTTTTGCAATAATATCCCCTTTGTTTTTACCATCAGGCACATCGTTGAGGTGGATTCGGCAATCACGTAATTTTTTATTGTGGAGGTTTGCTTTTTTTGCACGTTCATTAGCCAGCTTTTTTATTCCCGCCAATTCCTTCCGCTCCCTTTCGTTCTGTTCGATTCGTTTTTTTAAAGCTTCTGCAACTGCAACATTTTTATGTAAAAAATTATTAAGTTCTTTTCCTAAAAAATCACTGATAAAATTTTTGACACTCGCCCCTCCCTCCGACATCACCTGTGAACCAAGCTTTGTTTTGGTCTGACTTTCAAACACCGGTTCCTGCACCCGTATGCTTATTGCTGCGCATATGCTTCCCCGTACGTCAGCAGCTTCATAATCTTTTTTAAAGAAATCGCGAATAGTTTTTACATAGCCTTCTCGAAATGCGGCCAGGTGAGTTCCGCCCTGGGTGGTAAACTGGCCGTTTACAAAACTATAATACTCTTCACCATACTGATTTTCATGGCTAAGTGCAACTTCGATATCCTCTCCTTTCAAATGGATGATTGGATAACGCAACTCATCCTCGTTGGTTTTGCGCTGAAGCAAGTCAAGTAATCCGTTCTTACTTATATAGCGCTTTCCATTATAATTGATAACAAGCCCTGCGTTTAGAAAACAATAGTTCCATAACTGGTTGTCCAGAAATTCATAAATGTAGTGGTAGTGTTTAAAGATTTGTTCATCCGGAAGAAAAAACTGCTGAGACCAATGGGACTGAAGTGACTTTTATTCCGGATGAACAAATCTTTAAACACTACCACTACATTTATGAGTTTCTGGAC
>JBKJPO010000109.1:0-5034 GCA_046595095.1 Chitinophagaceae bacterium | reverse complement strand
TGTTCAGGCTTTTGGTTATCCGGCAACCTTTTTTTCAACACCACCACGGATCTCGAATTTTATCACTGAATTTTCTTTATCGAGAGTGGCCACAAGCGTATCGCCATTTTTGATATTCATATTCAGTATTTCTTCTGCCAGTGGATCTTCCAGGTATTTCTGGATAGCTCTATGTAAGGGCCGGGCGCCAAATTGTGCATCATAGCCCTTCTCAGCGATAAAAGTTTTTGCCTCCTCTGATAGTTCAAGCGTAAATCCGAGGTTTGTCAGGCGTTTTGTAACACCCTTCATCAGGATGTCAATTATCTGGAATATATGTTCCTGCGTGAGCTGGTTGAAAATAACCACGTCATCTATACGGTTCAGAAACTCAGGGCTAAAAGTGCGTTTCAGCGCTCTTTCAATCACAGCTTTATTATTGTCATCAGCATCTTTGGTTCGCGAGGCAGTTGCAAATCCAACACCATCACCAAAGTCTTTGAGTTGCCTTGCTCCAATATTGGATGTCATGATGATCATAGTATTTTTAAAATCAACCTTTCTTCCAAGACCATCTGTGAGCTGACCATCATCTAATACCTGCAACAGAATATTGTAAATATCGGGATGAGCTTTCTCAATTTCGTCGAGCAGGATAACAGAATACGGTTTGCGTCTAACCTTCTCAGTTAGCTGGCCACCTTCTTCATAACCCACATAACCCGGAGGAGCACCAATTAACCTGCTCACTGTGAATTTTTCCATATACTCACTCATATCGATCCTGATGAGGGATTCATCGCTATCAAACATATAGCGTGCAAGTGAACGAGCAAGTTCCGTTTTACCTACCCCGGTGGGGCCCAGAAATATAAATGTCCCAATCGGTTTTTTTGGATCTTTCAAACCAACCCTGTTTCGCTGAATCGCTTTCACCACTTTTCCAATTGCTTCGGTCTGCCCAATTACAGCACCTGCAAGATCCTCGGCCATACGACGAAGCTTGTCTGTCTCGGCTTGAACCATTCGCTTTACAGGAATACCGGTCATCATGCTAACCACTTCTGCAATTGCCTCTTCATCGATTGGGAAACGCTTGTTTTTGCTTTCTTCTTCCCAATCTGTTTTTGCTTTTTCTAATTCTTCCTGTAATCTTTTCTCTGTGTCTCTAAGTGAAGCAGCTTCTTCAAAACGCTGGCTTTTTACTACTTTATTTTTTTCCTGCTTAATATCTTCAATTTTGCGTTCCAATTCCAGGACCTCTTCAGGAACATTTATATTTTTCAAATGAACCCTTGCCCCTACTTCATCAAGAACATCTATAGCTTTATCCGGCAACAGACGGTCGGTCATGTACCGATCACTTAACTTCACACAAGCATCGATAGCGTCATCGCTGTAAGCTACATTATGATAATCCTCATATTTACTTTTAATGTTTGTTAAAATCTGGATTGTCTCCTCCACACTTGGTTGCTCTACAAGCACTTTTTGGAAGCGGCGATCGAGAGCACCATCTTTTTCAATGTACATGCGGTACTCATCAAGAGTAGAGGCACCAATACATTGTAATTCGCCCCTTGCCAGGGCTGGCTTAAATATATTTGAAGCATCAAGCGAACCGCTTGCGCCGCCTGCGCCAACAATTGTATGAATCTCATCAATAAATAAAATCACATCACGATTTTTCTCCAGTTCGTTCATGATTGCTTTCATCCGCTCTTCGAATTGACCGCGATATTTGGTTCCTGCTACAAGTGCCGCCAGATCGAGAGAAACGACACGCTTGTCGAATAGCACGCGGCTTACTTTTCTCTGGATGATTCTTAGTGCCAGCCCTTCCACTATTGCGGTTTTACCCACACCGGGTTCCCCGATCAGGATTGGATTGTTTTTCTTACGGCGGCTAAGTATCTGTGATACCCTCTCGATTTCAAGCTCGCGTCCAACAATGGGATCAAGTGTTCCCATTTCAGCGAGGCGTGTAATATCCCTCCCAAAATTATCAAGTACGGGTGTCTTGGATTTAGGTTGTGCAGCAGCACCTTTTGAAGTCCTTTGCTGTTGTGAATATTGCTTGCGTTCCTCATCAAATTCTTCTCCTTCATCATCTTGGAAATCTGCTTTTGGATCTGTTTTTACAAATCCCAGTTCGTTTTTAAACATATCATAATCTACATCAAACTGATTGAGGATCTGCGTGGCGATGTTCTCTTTGTTTTTTAATATAGATAACATAAGGTGCTCGCTCTCCACCAACGGGCTTTTGTTAGCCTTGGCCTCGAGTACAGTGATCCTGATTACTTTCTCCGCTTGTTTGGTTAAGGGAAGCGAATTAATGTTGGCGATATTCTTCCCGGTTTTATCTTTTACCGCTAATTCTATTTCTTTACGGAGTTCATAAAGGTCTACATTAAGTGATTTCAAAATCTTGATAGCGGTGTTTTCACCATCGCGGATGAGACCCAATACAAGATGCTCTGTGCCGATGAAATCATTACCTAACCTAAGCGCTTCTTCTCTGCTGTAAGAAATTATTTCTTTTACCTGTGCTGAAAAATTATTGTCCATTTTAAGCAATTTAGTAGTCAATACAATAGTAACGAATAAAATTGATTTTTAGCTTGAGCAAACAATGCACATAGTGTTGAAAACAGGCCAATTTATCGTTAAAGTAGCCCGACCGACATGGTTCATTTTTCATCCAGAACAATGGATGCACAGGAATTAATGCTTATAAATAAAATGGGGAAACTTAAAAATAAGTGTCTCGATTTGATGTATTTTAGTGCCTGACACCCTTGAGCTGTTCTGCCCAGAGTTTTAAAATCAAAGAATGAAAGTCAAAATTGATACCAAAGAGAAATTCCACGTAATAACATTAGAGGAGGAGGTTTTGGCTGCTAATATGACAGAGAAACTACGAGAACTGCTCCAGGGATTTAAAACAAAAACCCCAAGACATGTTGTGGTTAATCTTGGTCAGGTGAAAGTAATGGATAAAGCATTTGCCGGGGAACTAACGCAGCAGCAGCAAGTGTTTTACGAAAATAACAGTTCCCTGGTAATCTGTGAACTGGCCAATGAAGTCGAATCATTCCTGGATAAAAATGAACTTTTGGAGATAATGAATGTTACCCCCACCGAAAGCGAAGCAGGGGATATTGTACAAATGGAAGAGATCGAGCGCGAATTACTGGATGGGAGTGAATAATATATTCCCCAAACATTTGGCAATAATCCTCACAACATCGCTGGTGGCATTAAATAATCATATTTGCATATTTTAGTTACATGTTAGCCGTTACCATATTAGGAAACAATTCTGCAATTCCAGCCTTTGACCGTCATCCAACTGCCCAGATACTACAAACGGAAGACCAGGGTTACCTCATCGATTGTGGCGAGGGTACACAGATGCAAATGAGTGTGTACAAAATCCGTAGGGTAAAACTCAATCATATTTTCATTTCTCATCTTCATGGGGATCATTATTTTGGTTTGATAGGATTGCTTGTTAGTATGGGATTGCTTGGACGTAAACAGGATCTATTTCTCTATGCACCTCCTGAATTAAAGACTATTATTGATTTGCAGCTCAGAGTAGCTGCAGCCTCATTACCTTATATCATACATTTTCATGGCCTGGGAGCGGAAGGTATAATCCTGGATGACAAACGACTTACTGTAAGTTGTTTTCATACCCGGCATAGGATTCCATGCTGGGGTTTCGTTTTTACGGAAAAAAGGAAGGCAAGGCATATTGATGGGATTAAACTGGGAGGATACGATATTTCAGCCGACCAATATGGACGACTCCAGGATGGACATGATATTCAACTTCACGATGGAACAATTTTATTGAATAATGATTACACCCTTCCGGGGTCCCCTGGAAAACAATATGCATATTGTGCCGATACACTTTACGATGAATCAATTGTGGAAAAAGTTATGAACTCAGACACTATCTATCATGAGGCAACCTATCTGCATGCCCTACACGAAAAAGCAACGGCAAGATATCATGCTACAAGCAAGCAGGCGGCAATGATCGCATTAAAAGCAAATGCCGGGAAATTATTGCTTGGCCATTTTAGTTCAATGTATGAAACACTTGATGAGTTTGTAACGGAAGCTTGTGAAATATTCCCAAATACAGAACTGGCGTTGGAGGGGATTTGTTATAAGATATAGGTTTTTCCGGAGGGTCAGGCGGCATCCTGCCATGTAAAATGTGTTACTTCCGGAGGGTCAGGCGGCAGCCTGACAACGGTAAATAAATCTGTGAGGGTGGTAGGAGATTGTCAGGCTTCCGCCTGACCCTCCGTAGGGATTATTGAATAATCCATTTATAAAACTCCGGAAAATATTTTCTCCATGCAGACTCATGGTGCTTTTCTTTCTGATCAACAACCTCTGTAGTTTTTGCGACTAAATTTCCCAGAAATTTTTGCCTCATCCGTTTCATATCAGGGATCATAGTTTTGCCCTCTGCGCCTCCGGCATAAAACCATATTTTGCCAGTAACTTTGCCTGCTTTCATTTGTGCCTCGTTATCAATTTTACCTGCCGTCCAGAAAGCGGGAGAAAAAATGCCGGCGCCTCCAAAGACTTTTGGATAATTAAGAATTGCATAAAAGGAGATCAATCCTCCCATTGAACTACCTGCAATGAATGTGCTTTCTTTATTTGCTAATGTTCTGAATTCCCTGTCAATGTAAGGTTTGAGTGTATTAACTATAAATTCTACATATTGCTCACCCTCTCCTTTCCCGAATTTTTGAAATTCATAAGGGTTATATTCACTCATTCGTTTGGGTCCATTATCAATGCCAACAATTATAGCTGAACTCACCCCTTTTTTAAATAGTGAATCCATTGTTTCATCTATTCCCCATTCACCACTGAATGAGGTACTATCCTCAAAAAGATTTTGACCATCCTGCATGTAGATTACAGGGTATTTCTTATCGCCCCAAGTATAGGCTACGGGCAAATAGATCCATATTCGTCTCTCGCGATTTAACTGGGGCATTTTGAATTTATTTTCGA
>JBKJPO010000559.1:0-10905 GCA_046595095.1 Chitinophagaceae bacterium | reverse complement strand
AACAGGCAGGACAAAATAAAGATTGAGATGAAAGCTATTGCTCAAGATCAATCATTAAGCAAAGAACAGAAGAAAGAGAAAATGGAAGCAGTCCGAAACAAATCAAAAGATTCCTTTAAATCCGTGCTTACCACCGAACAACAGAAAAAAATGGAAGAATTGAAACATAACCGACCTGAACGCAGGAAAGATGATTAAGCTTATCCCAATCAAGATCCAGGGGCGAACTTCGGTTCGCCCCTTTTTTTTTGTACTCAGGAAGACATTAGCAGTTTGGAACATCAGTAACTGCTGCCACTGCCCACTGCCACTGCCCACTGCTACTACCACTTCCCACTGCCTCCTTTTCCCTACCTTCGTCCCTCATTCCTGTTGAAACAACAGTAAACTTCCCCACATGAGCCAGCAATCATTCAAGAAATTCATTAATCCAAAGAATAACGCTGCAGTAAAAGAGAAATTCAAGCAGGAAAAAAAAGTAGCTAAGCGGGAACGTGCAGAAGCAATAAACAAACGTTACGAAGAAAAGCGTGCGATGCGTGCTGCGGGAGCCTCCCCAACTTCGCCTGCAAAGCCGGTATCGAAAGCAGAAGAGAAACGTCAAAAATATCCACAGCAAAAAGCGTCTACGCCACAGGGTAAGCCGCCAGCATTTCCAAAACAAACAAAAGGATCTGCGCCCCCGAAGAAAGGCAATTCCGCCACTCCATTAAATAAATATGTGGCCCATTGTGGGGTATGCTCGCGCCGCGATGCCATTCCATTGATCAGGGAAGGAAAGGTGTTGGTAAACGGGAAAGTGATGATGGAGCCGGGTTACAAAGTAGAAGCCGATGATGAAATTATTTACAATGGGAAAAAACTTTTTGTTACAAAAAACCAGGTTTACATTTTATTAAATAAACCCAAAGATTATATTACAACCCTTGATGATCCGGAAGGACGCAAGACTGTATTTGACCTCATCAAACAGGCGACTACAGAAAGGATATATCCAATTGGTCGATTGGACAGGAATACTTCGGGTGTATTATTATTTACAAATGATGGGGAGCTGACGCAAAAATTATCTCATCCCAGTTATGGTATCAAGAAAGTTTACGAAGTAAAACTTGATAAACCCTTTATCCGCGCCGACTTTGATAAAGTGATCAATGGAATCGAACTTGAAGATGGATTAGTGAGCGCAGATGTTCTTGCTTATGCTGACGCAAAAGATAAATCAATCGTTGGTATAGAGATTCACAGTGGGAGAAACCGGGTAGTAAGACGGATTTTTGAGCATCTCGGTTATGATGTTAAAGCTCTTGACCGGGTGATGTTTGCTAATCTTACCAAGAAAAATGTAGAACGTGGCAAATGGCGTTTTTTAAGTGAGAAAGAAATTCGTTTACTTAAATACCTGAACTCATCGCAGGTTGGTAAATCAACAGTCCCAAAAGAAAAGAAATCCCAAACAACTCCAAAGAAGCATAAATAATTTGCTGTGCAAAAACTAAAACCCGGAATCATTTTTGAAAATGACCAGTTCATTGCTGTAAATAAACCGCCTGGTTTACTGACCATACCTGACCGGCATAATACAGAACTACCTTCCCTTTTGCGAATGCTGGAAAATGAATTTGGAAAATTGTTTATAATTCACCGGCTCGACCGGGAAACAAGCGGACTAATTCTTTTTGCAAAAAATGAAGATGCACACAAATATTTTTCACAGCTCTTCGAGCATCGCGGAATAGAAAAATATTATGCGGCCATTGTGATCGGTTCTCCAATTGTAAAGAAAGGAAGGATTGAAGAACCGATAATGGAACACCCCGTGAACAAAGGAATGATGTACATTAACAGAAAAGGTAAACCTTCAATTACTGATTACGAAGTATTGGAAGAATATAGGCAATACTCACTTGTTCAATTTCAACTCCACACCGGGCGCACACACCAAATACGGGTTCACATGAAACACCTTGGCAATCCAATTGCCTGTGATGAAGTTTATGGGAATGGAAAACCTATTTTGCTCTCTTCCATCAAAAAGAAATTCAGGTTAAGTGCAACTGAAGAAACAGAACGACCAATGCTCGAAAGACTCGCACTACATTCTTATAAATTGAAATTCAAAGATGAGTTAGGCACTCACTTTGATCTTGAAGCAGAATTACCGAAAGATATTCGGGCTGTATTACAACAGTTGAGGAAAATTGTTACTGGATAATTGAAATGAATTATTACACGAACTCATTAATTGAATTGGAGAAGACCACTTGCCAAATAAACTTTTTAGAATGCTGCTTTCCCGCATTCAACAATCCCATACAAGAACATGACATTACTCTAAATTTGGCTGTGGGGTATACCTTAAATAGGGTTTTACAATTTTCAGTCCTTTCGGGAATTTTTTCACGGCATCTTCTGTACTTACTGCAGTCACTACAATTACGTCTTCACCTTGCTTCCAGTCGGCAGGGGTTGCTACACTGAAGTTTGCTGTAAGTTGAAGGGAGTCTATCACCCGCAGGATCTCATGGAAATTTCTTCCTGTAGATGCAGGATAGACGATCATTAGCTTTATCTTTTTATCCGGCCCGATCACGAAAAGTGAACGAACGGTAAAAGTTTCCGATGCATTCGGATGAATCATCCCATACAAGTTTGAAACTATTCTTTCCTCATCAGCTATGATCGGGAAATCGACAGAACAATTTTGGGTTTCATTGATATCATTCTTCCAACCCATATGTTTCTCCATTCCATCAACACTTACGGCAAGCACTTTTACATTGCGTGATGCAAACTCACTCTTCAACATTGCTGTCTTCCCCAGCTCTGTGGTGCAAACTGGCGTGTAGTCTGCAGGATGTGAGAATAGTACTCCCCAGCCATCACCAAGATATTCGTAAAAATCAATTTTACCTTCAGTAGTTTCTGCCTGGAAATTGGGAGCTGCATCGCCTAAACGTAAACTCATAAAAAATAATTTAAGTAGATCACAAATATATCTAGTGAATTGCTTAATTCCTAACTTTTGAATCCTGAATAATATACTTTTTTGGCTGATGCAAGCTTACTATATACTTGTCCTATTTCTTAAAATTTCAGGAATGAAGGCAATGAAGTAAAAGCTTACTTTGTTGAAGCTCTGTGTAGCGATAATTTCCCAAAGCGATTCTTAACTGCATCTATAGCTTTATACAAGTCTGATTTTTTTTCAACGCTTGAAAAAAGATTGGTTTGCACCGCATCATTTGTAAGCTCAGCTAAACGCACACCCAACAATCGTACAGGTTCACCAGGTCTGTATAATTTTTTGAAGAGGTCTTTTACAATTGGCATAAATTCATCATCTGCAGAGCTATATGGGATAGTCGTTTGTCGGGATGTTGTTTCAAAATTAGCGTAGCGGATCTTCACCGTTACAACTCCGGCGACTTTCTCCTGCTGTCTTAATTCAAATGCAATTTTTTCAGTCATTCTCATTAACTCAGTGATCATCGCCGGTTCGTCAATAAGGTTTTCATCAAAAGTATTTTCTGAAGAAATTGATTTAGCTTCCTGATACTCTACGACTACACTATTATGAATTCCATTAGCCTTGTTCCAGAGTTCTGGTCCCCATTTCCCAAATTTGGATTCAAGAATTTCAGGATTTAGTTGCTGGAGATCGTGAATAAAGATTATTCCCATCGCAGCAAGTGTCTTATTTGTTTGCTCGCCTACGCCAGGAATTTTTTCAACAAGCAATGGCGCAAGGAATTCTTTTTCTTTTCCGGCAGGTACGTGAAGATATCCGGCAGGCTTTGCTTCATTGGTCGCCATTTTCGCAATCATTTTATTTGAACCAAGTCCAAAAGAAATAGGCAGTTTGGTATCCATCATTATCTGCTCGCGAAGAGCAATCGTCCAGCTGAATGGTTCAAAGAAGGTATCCATACCCGTTAGGTCAAGGTAAAATTCATCGATTGATGCTTTCTCAAACAAGGGTGCCTTTGAAGCTATGATCTCTGTAACCCACCTGGAATATCGGCTGTATTCCCCTCTCGTACCTGAAACTACAATTGCGTGCGGGCAAAGACGCATAGCAGTTTTCATAGGCATTGCAGAATGAATGCCAAATTTTCTGGCCTGATAACTACAAGCCGCTACAACACCACGTTCGCTATGACCACCTACCAATACAGGCTTTCCTTTCAATGACGGGTCAATGAGGCATTCTACAGACACGAAGAATGAATCGAGATCAAAATGGGCTATGATGCGTGAAGATGGCATAGATGTAAAAATATTGAAAATGCTAGCAACGGTAACATTTAATCAAATAGGTCCACGGTCATAAATATCAAGTAAGCCATCCGGTAACGTCACATATACTTTCCTCCCTTTCTTATCCACTTTGTCTAACGTCTCCTCATGAATCGGTATTAGTGCTTCGTTATTATTGATCATAATTTTGCAAAGCACCTGGTGGGGTTGTTCGATCACCTCAAGTATTTCGCCCAGGGTAGAGCCTTTTTCCGCGTCAATCAAAGTGAACCCCAGCAATGAGATGGGTGCAGATTTATCAGCGTAAATATTGAAATCATCCTCAAGCAACCATACTTCTTTTTGTGTGAGCGTATGGGCCATTTCCTTAGTTGCAATACCTTCTAATTTTAACCACAATTCATTATCATTTTTTATTCTCGTGCCCTCAATAAAATAAGGGAGAAATGTATCTTTTCCTTCTTCTAAGAAAATTGCTTTGAGGCCTTTGAGTGAGGTTTTCTGACCGAGGCTGTGCTTTAAAACGAGCTCACCCTGTAAACCGAAGCTGGCAACGAGTTTGCCTATTTTAAAATAATGTTTAGACATTCTTTTTTTTGTTACACTGAGAACCACGGAGTTCCATGGAGAAAGACAGTCTCCAAAATAAAAAAGCAATCCACCCTACGGACAGATTGCTAAAATAATTTCATTCTTGCAGTTTTATTTTTCTGATTTCGCTTCTGCAGCAGGTGCTTCAACTGGTGTCTCAGCAGGGGATTCGGCAACAGGTGCTTCCGCAACTGGTGTCTCAGCAGGGGTTTCGGCAACAGGTGCTTCCGCAACTGGTGCTGTTTCTACTGGTCTTTCAGTGCGCTCCACTCTCCTTGCTACAGGCTGGCTACGCATAGAAGTTCTTGCCTTCTTATGTGTTTCCTGGCGCTTTGCAAATTCTTGTTCATGCTCTCCACTCCATTTGGTGAATTTTTCCATTGCAGCAGCTTCATCAAACAATCCAAGGCTAACTCCACGCAATAAATGCTTAAGGAATAATACACCTTTGAAGCTTAAAATTCTGCGAACGGTATCAGTTGGCTGAGCACCTTTGTGCAGCCAGTCCAAAGCCTTTTGGCGATCGATCTGAATTGTTGCCGGAATTGTAAGTGGATTGTAAGAACCTAACTTCTGGATGAATTTACCATCTCTGGGGCTACGGGCGTCTGCAACTACGATGAAATAAAAAGGTCTTTTCTTAGACCCATGACGTTGCAATCTCATTTTTACAGCCATAAAAAATAGAAATTTTTTTGGGTTGTGAATAAATAAAGTTTCTAAAGGATGGCGAAGATAATATCTCCGCCCTCAATAACCAAACTTTTATAATGGTTAATATTTAATGTTTAATGGTTAACTGATTAACCATCACTTTCTTCCCATTGGCATTTTGTTCATCATCTTCATCATATCCTTCATCTGTTCAAATTGTTTCAGGAATGCATTCAGTTCCGGGATTTCCTTTCCGCTTCCTTTGGCTATGCGTAGCTTTCGCGTTGCATTGATCAGATCCGGGTTTCTTCGTTCTTCAACTGTCATTGAATTTATCATGGCCTCAATACCTTTAAAAGAATCATCATTTACGTCCAGATCCTTGATTTGTTTACCAACTCCTGGTATCATCGCCATCAAGTCCTTTAAATTACCCATTTTTTTAATCTGTTGCAACTGTGTTTTAAAATCTTCAAAATCAAATTGATTTTTTCGGATCCTTTTTTCCAGTCTCTTCGATTGTTCCTCATCAAATTGTTCCTGGGCTTTCTCTACCAAACTTACGATATCTCCCATCCCAAGGATTCTTTGCGCCATACGTTCGGGGTAAAATACATCGAGCATATCCATTTTTTCCCCATTACTCACAAACTTAATCGGCTTCTGTACAGTGTATTTGATAGAAATTGCGGCACCACCCCTTGTATCGCCGTCCATCTTGGTAAGAACAACCCCAGAAAAGTCGAGGCGCTCATTGAATGATGCAGCGGTATTTACCGCATCCTGGCCGGTCATACTATCTACAACAAAGAGGATTTCCTGGGGTTTAACTGCATCTTTAATATTTGCAACTTCTGTCATCATCACTTCATCAATGGCAAGGCGGCCTGCAGTATCAATGATTACAACATTTTTTCCTTTACTCTTTGCTTCTTTGATCGCGTTCAATGCAATCTCTACCGCATTTTTATTATCTGGCTCGCTATAAACATCTACATTAACCTGCCCGGCCAATATTGTTAATTGATCAATTGCCGCAGGGCGATAAATATCGCAGGCTACCAATAGTGGCGATTTTCCCTTTTTTGTTTTAAGGTAATTTGCAAGTTTTCCGGAGAAAGTTGTTTTACCACTACCCTGTAATCCGGCCACTAAAATCACTGCAGGGTTGCCTTTAAGGTCCAATTCGCTTTCATTTCCGCCCATCAGTTCAGTAAGTTCGTCCTGAACTATTTTCACCATCAACTGGCTCGGGCTGATCGCATTCAATACTTTTTCGCCCACAGCTTTTTCTTTTATAGAATCTGTAAACTCTTTCGCGATCTTGTAGTTCACATCCGCATCCACAAGTGCACGGCGGATATCCTTTAATGTTGATGCAACATTGAGTTCGGTAATTCTTCCCTGGCCTTTAAGATTTTTGAAAGCCGACTCTAATCTGTCACTTAATGATTCGAACATATTGGTCTATGGTTTATTGTCTATGGATCTTGTTTCTTGTTTCTCGTTATTCGTTTTTTTGTTTCGGTATTACTTATGCTTAAAATAAAAAAAGTGAACATAACAACGTTACATTCACTTAATATTTTTGCGAAAATAAGAAAGTTTAAGCTCCCAAATAGCTTCTTAATAATTTACATCTTGATGCCGAGCGCAGCTTAGTCAAAGCTTTGTCTTTGATCTGTCGCACCCTTTCACGGGTTAAGTTGAAACGTTCACCGATATCTTCGAGACTTAGCGGGTGATCCACCCCGATCCCAAAGAAATAGCGGATCACATCTTTTTGCCTTTCAGTAAGTGTGCTCAGCGAGCGGGTTATTTCTGTATTTAAAGATTCGAATACTTCAAGTGCACGATCGCTGCTCTCGGCATTTGGATTATGCAATACATCAATAAGTGTGCTTTCTTCACCATCAGCGAGGGGAGAATCCATACTTACGTGACGGGCTGCAACCCCGAGTGTAGCCGCAACTTCTTCTGTTTCTATTTCAAGCAGGAAGGCGAGTTCTTCAGGTGTGGGCTCACGTTCAAACTCCTGTTCCAACTGGCTATATGCTTTACTGATTCGGTTTGTTAAACCTACTTTGTTGAGGGGAAGGCGTACAATTCGAGATTGTTCAGCAAGTGCCTGCAGTATGCTTTGCCTGATCCACCAGACTGCGTAAGAGATAAATTTAAAGCCTCGCGTCTCATCAAATCGCTGGGCTGCCTTTATCAGGCCGAGGTTTCCCTCATTAATAAGATCAGGCAGTGTTAAACCCTGGTTCTGGTATTGCTTTGCAACAGATACAACGAATCTCAGGTTTGCTTTGGTTAATTTCTCCAAAGCCTGCTGGTCTCCTAATCTGATACGAATAGCGAGTTTTACCTCTTCTTCAGGGGTGATCAATTCAACCTTACCAATTTCCTGCAAGTATTTCTCTAAACTCTGACTCTCCCGATTGGTGATAGATTTGGTGATCTTGAGTTGACGCATACTCATAAGTTGCGGTTTTTGTTTTGTTTTTTAAGGGCCGAAATTGACAGTTAATGCTTTGTTAAAGTAATTTCGATTTAGTAACGTAATTTAATGTATAAAAATTATAGTAACAAAATTTTATTTCATAAACAACTGAAGGTCAGGATATTTTTAATTCCTACTTAAAAAGCTCAAAATCAGCCTAAAAGAAAAAAAAGAGCAGTAAAAATTTTGAAACCTCCATTTATTTTCTATTATTGCACGTATGCACATTAGCATGAGTAAAAAGAATGAGTAAGAAAGTTAAATACACGTTAGAGTATCCGGTGAGATGTTCCCCAGGGATTCTTTATGAATTTTTATCTACACCGGCAGGATTACAGGAATGGTTTGCAGAAAAAGTTGATGAGAGAGACAGCGTTTTCAGTTTTTCATGGAATGGATCAGAAGAGCAGGCGGAGGTGATGGATAGTGAAGAAAATAAATTCATTCGCTTTCATTGGTTAAACAGTCCAAACGAAGAATTTTTTGAATTCAGTATTGAGAAATCAGAAGTTACAAATCTCACCATACTAATTGTTAATGATTTCGCAGAAAAGAAGGAAATCAAAGACCAGAGCCAATTGTGGGAAACACAGGTGAAAGAATTATTTCACCGGCTTGGAAATTAGTGTACCAGTAAACTTATCATTTCACTGTAAATTTTAAGGAGTTCACAAGAAGCGTTATCCCACTCCGTTAGTGGGACTTTCTTTGCTATTTTCATAAATGGTTTATTGTGGACCTGTGCGTTCAATTCTTCAATTGATATTGATGAAATGAGTCTAAAATTATTCTCATCAATATGGTGTGCCCATTCATCTTTAGCGGTACAAATGTAAAAATCATTCAAGATCGATGTTTGAACATTGCTTTGTAAATGATGAGCGAATTTGTCTTGATATTCCCCTTTTAAGTGGAGAGTTATTGAAAAATAATTTGCCCACCAAAACATGATTCGTATAGCAATTACCTCTTCCCGACCGAAAATCCGGGGATAATCAAGAATTACGTAGGGCAATCCACGATAATTTTCTCCCCGGGAGATTTTAGGCTGTTGAAGGAAAATTTTTCCCTCCAATCCCGAAATCATCGCAATTTTCCTTTCCTCTTCGCTGATCGCACCAAAAATGGTATAAACCTTATCAATGATGCTTTGTTTGGTTAAAAACCATCCGGCATCATTCACCAGTTCAAATTCCTTTGCTGAAAGCTGTACTTTTGGCATACCAATCATTTATACCGGTTAGAACCATTATTGTGATCAAAAAACTTGACAAGTTAGTTTTAAAAGCCTTCATTGGTCCATTTATCGCTACTTTCTTTATTGCCCTGTTCGTACTTATGATGCAAATCCTCTGGAAGTACATCGATGATCTCGTGGGAAAAGGTCTGGATCTCTTAACGATTGGCAAATTTGTCGTTTATGCAAGTGCAACCATGGTAACCCTTGCACTGCCGATCGCCATCCTGCTGAGCTCGATCATGACATTTGGAAAACTTGGTGAAAGCTTTGAACTGGTAGCTATAAAATCATCCGGAATACCTCTCCTTCGCTTTATGCGGCCTTTATTTTTTGTCTCAATCCTTCTTTGTGGTATCACTTTTCTATTTGCCAATTATATCATCCCGGTTGCTAATTTAAAATTTGCCGCTGCTTACAATACAATTTATCGCAAAAGCCCTGCTTTTGATTTGCAGGATGGCGTTTTTTATAACGGTTTCAGGGGGTATTCTATAAAAGTAGATAAGAAGGAAGATGATGGTTCAACACTGAGAAATGTTTTGATTTATGAACAATCAACCGGGCCCCAGGATAATGTTGTAGTTGCTGAAAAAGGAAAAATGTCGATCAGTAAGGGAGAGAAATTCCTTGAATTGAAACTGGAAAACGGCTATCGGTACCAGGAAAAAGGGGATATGATAAGTATGGAAAATGAGTTTGTAAGACTTGGATTTAAAGAATATAATAAACTCTTTGACCTGAGTCAGCTTGAATTGCAAGCCACTGCTGAAACCCTTTATAAGGCCGACCGGAAAATGAAAACCACGCGCCAACTGGGCATTGTTATTGATTCACTTAAGAAATATCCTGATTCATTTGCCAGGCGCACCAGGAATGAGATGAATAATTATCTCAATTATGCAAAATATCCAAAAGCGGCGTATGATTCAATTAAAATTAGCAGTAAGCCAATTAAAAATTTCGATGAAATGATTCCTGACAGTCTCAAAAAAACAATTGGCGAACGTGCGCTTAACCAGGTGAATGGTATGCGTACAACAATGGTGATGACGTCAGAAGATTACAATAACCGCAGCAAGGATTTACGGATGCATGAGTTGGAATGGCACAAAAAATTTGCCTTATCAATGGCCTGTATGGTACTATTCTTTATAGGTGCCCCACTGGGTTCGATAATCCGGAGAGGGGGTCTTGGCTTACCCCTGGTAATGTCTATTGTATTCTTCCTCATATTTCACCTCCTCAATATGTTTGGCGAAAAATTTGTGAAAGAAGGTATAGTTCATCCTTTTGGAGGTATGTGGTTGTCGGTATTCATTTTATCCCCTATCGGTTTCTTTCTTACCTATAAGGCCATGCATGATTCACAACTGCTCAATAAAGAATATTATTATCGGTTGGCAAAAAGAATCAGGAATAGTTTGGGGTCACTTTTTTCCAGATTTAATAAAACCAAATCCACTCTTTAAATTATTATTTTATGACAGGTAAGCAATCTAATCCAAGGCGTGATTTTTTAAAAACTACGATCAAAGGAGGAGTAGTTTTAGGAATTGGTATGAGCAGTATAGGTTCAGCGATCTCTTCATGTACACCCACAAATAAAGCGGCCGCTGTTGGTGGAATTAAAACAGGGTTCGAGCAAAAGCCATTACCC
>JBKJPO010000501.1:0-3918 GCA_046595095.1 Chitinophagaceae bacterium | reverse complement strand
TGGTTGCGCTACAGGCCACCCATCATTTGTTATGAGTAACTCTTTCACCAACCAAACTCTTGCTCAGTTGGAGTTGTGGACTAATCACGAGAAATATGAGAACAAAGTTTATGTTCTTCCTAAAATTCTCGATGAGAAAGTTGCACGTTTACACCTTGCTAAAATCGGTGTTGTACTTGACGAACTAACTCCAGCTCAAAGTGATTACTTAGGTATATCGAAAGGAGGACCTTATAAGCCTGAGCTTTACAGGTATTAAGATCTACATTGAATAATTATTAAACCCACTTCGATTTGAAGTGGGTTTTTTTTGACTTTTTGAGAAAAAACTTTATGTCCTCTTTGTTTAATTTTCTATTTAACCACTGAGAAAATGAAACACGACTCATATCCTCAAAAAACCGTAACCGAGAAAGTTCTTTCAAAAAATGTCCCGGCTTCCAAACGATTGATCCCCTCCTTCTCCATAATTTCGCCGGTAGCATTCACACCATCTGCAACACCACACCAGGGTTCGATGCAAACAAAATCTGCATTCTTTGCTGCCCAAATACCGAGATAAGGAAAACCTGGGAACGATACTTTAAGCCCATTCGCATGTTTATCAGATAAGATTGAAACGGCTTTGGAATTGAGTTGTTTAAATACAAGCGCATCTTTGGAAAATAAATCCTTTGCAAGAGGAACAACCCTTCCGGACAAAAAAGATAACGGTGTTTCAAGTAATAAACCTTCAGCGGAAAGTGGCCACCTGCCTGCTTCTTCATCCTCTTCAAACTCAAGCCTGTAATCTTCGTAATTAGTTTTCCCGCCGATCGGAACCCTAAAAGCTGGATGACCACCTACAGAAAAAAACATTCCCCTGGCCCCGGTATTTTCTACACGATAAGAAATATTCAGTGTTTGATCATAGACTTTGTACGTTACGAGAAATTTAAAATCAAAGGGATATTTAATTCTTGTAGCTCTATCACTTTCAAAAAATAAAACAATAGAATCTTCAGTATGCTCCCGGATATTAAACACCATATCACGGGCAAAACCATGACGGCTCATTTCATATTCTTTGTCTTCGAAACTATATCTGCCATTTTTTAAACCTCCGACTATGGGAAACAATACCGGGCTTTTTTTAGGCCATTCAGGCCCGGCATCCCACAAATATTCCAGGCTATTTTCTTTATTGAATATGCTTTGGAGTTCAGCACCCAAAGGGATGACAGTTATGACAAGTTTGCTATTTGATATAGAATACATCTTTAGAGTTTCCAGGTTTCTACGAAAATAGGAGGAGTTCTCTGTAATCATTAAATACCGATGAACTTTTTGCCTGTTCTTAAAATATAATATCTTGGATCTATTCCTCCTAACACGGCAGTTATGGTGATCACTGCAAAGGGTAAACGAACTGAAGTATTTTTATCTTCTTCTGAAGAAAAGAATGCAAAATCCTTATTGATTTAGTCAAATAGACTTTGATTTCAATAGGTCATAATTCCCTTATTTTTGGCCCTTAGCCCAATCGTTCATTTTCTTTTCAAATATTTCCAATGGCATCGATCCGTCTTTCAACACAGCATCGTGGAAGCCGGCAAGATTGAATTTAGTACCTGATTTCTTTTCATATTTATTCCGGAGCTCACGAATCTTCATCTCACCCACTTTATATGCCACTGCCTGACCGGGAATTGCCATATATCGTTCTATTTCCGCAGTGGCCTTTATTTCTGAAATCGATTCATTATCTACCATATATTTAATTGCCTGCTCGCGGGTCCATCCTTTGCTATGCATTCCGGGATCTACAACAAGACGTATTGCACGGTGAATTTCATCACCAAGAGAATACATCCGTTGAAAGGGATCTGTATATAATCCAAGTTCCGCTCCAAGGCTCTCGCTATAAAGCCCCCAGCCTTCAACATAGGAAGTAAAGACCCCGTTTTGCCTGAATGCAGGCAATTCCTTATTCTCTTTTTGCAACATGATCTGGTAATGATGACCGGGAATGGCTTCATGAATAAACAAACTTTCCCTGGCCTTGCCCATTTTTGTGACATCCACTATTGGCAGGTAAAAAATACCCGGCCGGCTGCCATCTGGCAAACCAGGGAAATATTGTGCAGCAGCAGATGCTGCCCTGAAGGATTCTGTCTGTCGGATTTCGAAAGGAGTCGTAGGTTTTTTTAAAAATAATTTATCAAGATTTGGAGCAATTTTATTTTCAATAGCCCTGTAATCATTCAGGATTTCTTCAGGTTGTTTATATGGGAAAAATTTTGGATCTTTTTGCATGTATTGAAAAAATTCATTGAGGCTTCCTTTAAATACAACAGAAGTTTTTACCTTCTCCATCGCAGCCCGGATTCGTTTTACTTCTGCAAGGCCGGTATTGAATAACTTATCGGCAGAAACATTAGTTGTGGTGCTTAATTTTATCGCATAAGTATATAATTTATTCCCACCCGGCAGCACCCCAATTCCACTGGTTTTTCTTGACGCAGGGAGGTACTCATTCTTCAGGAAATTGGCAAGCTTCAGGTAAGCAGGAATCAACTGTTGTGTTATTAGCTTCTCGTAGGCGACAGTTAATCTTTTTTTATCAGCCAGGGACAACCCAGCGGGCATATTGTTCACCGGGCCATAGAAAACACTTTTTGAAATGTCGCTGGTTACAAAACTTTCCATTTGAGGGATCATCTTTACAACAAGTGTTTTTGGAAGTACAAGGTTTTCCGCAATTCCCTTTTTAAAATAAACAATGGCACTATCTGCCCATACCGAAAATGCAGTTGCCCTCAGTATCCAGTTTTCATAATCCAGTAAATTTTTAAAGGGCTGGATAACAGTTCCACTACCCCATTGAGCAACTGATAAAGGAATGCCTGATAATTGGGTGAAAGGTATCCTGTTGGTCTTAAGTTCCAAGCCTTCAAGGTTAGACGTAAGCCGCCAATTCAAAATGTGGTAAGTAAGCTGATCATTGTGATTCAGCTTTGATTTCCTTAATTTCTTTAGCTTCGATAAGTAGCTGCTATAAAAAGTGCGGAGTATAGAGCGATAGCTGTCGGTAAAATCTGCATATAACAGGTCATTGTAACGGTTATCTCCATCACTCGTGGCAGCAGTGGGGAACAGTTTCAGTTGATCCTGGTAATAGTTTACAAGGAGTGCATTTAACTCCTTATTCCCCGTTGAAGTGGGCTGTGCATATGTGATTTGCTTAATTGATAATAGGGCAAAGCCGGCAAGTAATAGGAAAAACCTCATATAAAATTTATCTTAGTACCTAAATATAAATCAAAGACTTAAGCCAGCTATAATTATGTTTTTCATCTAACTAATGAAGTCAATGAATATATCCTAATGATAAAAATACGGGCAATTAAAGTTATTGGAACCGGGTTAGCTTGTCAGGAGAAAAGATGGTGGGAAACTACGGAGCGGCCACACTTCACTGTTAGAAGAATAATTTTTGCTGACATATCCTATTACCATCATTTCATTAAAAATCTATAATAATTTATAAATAGATCCCTCAAAAAAAACCTGGGAAGATACGATACCTTTATGCATAGTTTTAAACGATGAGCAATAAATACAGAATCGGCATCCTCGGCATTGGCGCAGTTGGCGGCTACTTTGGCGGAAAGCTTGCGGCTAAACACCGGGATTCTAATGAAGTCGAGATTATTTTTATATCACGTGGTGAAAATGCAAAAGCAATTGCCGAAAATGGACTGAAAATTATTACGCCTGCAGGAGAAATTGTTGCCAACCCTTCCCTCGTATCTGCAAACCCTGTAGAAATTGGCAAGCTTGACTTTGTGCTTTGCACATGTAAAACTTATGATCTGAAATCAGGACTTGAACAATACAAAGAATTACTGTATCTGGCTTGATGCATTCTTTGTATTG